>DASVPF010000270.1:0-4918 GCA_036382965.1 Thiobacillus sp. | reverse complement strand
GGAATTTCTTACTCAGCAAAACGCCGGTTATCGCCGGCGTTTTTTATTTTCCGTTCCCGCCCGTTCGGGCAGTAGACAAATCACTCCGCGACCAGTCGCTGCACCGCCCCTGCCAGCATCCATCCGTTTGCGCTGCGCTTCCGCCGCATCCATCACCTGTCCTTCGACCGCCCGTGCTTTTTTCATCGCCTGAATCTGCGTTTCAAAAACCGGGTTGGCCTGGGACTCGGTTTTGGGCTGCGGCGGCGGGGTGGCGTCGCAGGCAGCCAAGGCCAGCACAAGCGGAATCAGCGTCCATTTCATCATGCATTCTCCTTCATCGGCAGCGTGCCGGGCACGGATCCAAGTTTACCCGTGTACCGCAAACCGTGCGTTGCCCGTCTTCACGTACCATGTTGCGTGCTGAACCAATGAAGACATTCATACGGAAGACCTGTAATGCAAGCCAAGACCTGCTGGATACTGACCGTGGGCGTGCCGGGCATGGACAATCAATCCATCGGCCTGGCCCGGGCATTGGGGCTGGACGGGGTGCGGAAGCGCCTCCAGCCCGTCGCACCCTGGAAGCACCTGCCGCCGCAATTGTGGCTGGCGCCCCTCCGATTTCTGGGACCCGACAGCGATGCCCTCGAACCGCCCTGGCCGGATGTGCTGATCGGTACCGGGCGGCTGACCGTCGCGGTTGCGCTGGCCATCAAGCGCGCCAGCGGGGGACGCACCTTCAATATCCGTATCCAGGATCCGCACACCGCCTACGATGAGTTCGATGTCATCGTCACGCCCCAACACGACCGCTGCAATCGTCCGAATGTCATTCCCACCCTGGGGGGGCTGCACACCATTACGCCGCAGCGCATCCATGAGGCCGGGGAACGTTTTGCGGAAAAGTTTGCCCACGTGCCGCGGCCGCGCGTGGCCGTGCTGGTGGGCGGCACCAACAAATGCTATCGGCTGACGCCCGAAACCGGCCGCGCGCTGGGCGAACAGCTCGCCGCCCTGGCGGCGTCCACCGGCGCAGGCATTCTGCTTACGCCGTCGCGCCGCACCGGCGCCGACGTCGAGGCCGTGTTGCGTGACGCGCTGGCGCACACGCCCGCCTATGTCTGGGACGGCACGGGCGAGAATCCCTACCTGGCCTACCTCGCCCTGGCGGATTACATCGTGGTGACGGCGGACTCGGTCAATATGGTTTCGGAAGCCTGCATCACCGGCAAGCCGGTCTATGTGGTGGAACTGGAAGGCGGGTCCAGAAAGTTCCGGCTGTTTCACGAAGCCATGCGTGCCGGCGGCTATACGCGGCCCTTTACGGGGACACTGGAAAGCTGGAACTACCCTCCGCTTGACGAGGTTGGCACGGTCGCCGCGGAAATTCGCAAACGCCTCGGAATCCCTCGGTAGCGTTCTGGCGTGAAGGCGATCGGTGAGCGAGTCGGGGATCGGACACGCCATTTGTGCCGAGCCATCAAGCCCTTTAAAATTCGGGCGCTCATGTCCCCTTATCCGGCATGCCCCGGTCTTGCGCCTGCGAGACGCGCCCACATGGAAATCAGTCATGCCGATCAAAATCGAAACATTCAGTAACGCCAAAGGCGGAAACAGTTTTTTCAAGGCGCTGGGCCACCCCCTGGCGGTCGACCCGGCCGCCGCCTTGATGGCCAAACTGAGCAGCGGCCCGGTTGCGCTCTATGACCCTCACGGCATGGCGGAAGGATTCGCGGAATTCCACGATCTGTCCGGGCTGGATATCCGGGGCGTGTTCGTGCAACGTCTGGAAGACCTGGGAAAAACCGTGCTGGGACACGAAACCCAGCCCGTCACCCGTCTGACGGACGTGCGCGTTGCCACGCTCTTCGTCGCCGCATTCGATTCGAAACGAATCGTCGCGCAGATGCGTCATCTGGTGTCCACCGACACGGACATCGTCAGCCTGGACGAGATGCGGATACCCGACGCGATGCTCACGAATCGCCGGCGCTATCTCGATCCGCTCAACTTCGCCACCAACTTCGCGCTGCTGCGCGATGCGCAGGGCTGGCACACGCGCATCGTGACGGCCGATTACTGGTCGGGCTGGGGCGCGCCCGCACCGCCCTCGGTCTGGTTTTGTCTGTTCGACCAGGCCGGCCAGGTGCTGGCCCAATGGCAGGAGGCGATTTCCGCGCCCGGCGCCAGTCTGGTGGTGGACAGCCAGGACGTGCGCCGGCGCTTCAACCTGGGCGAATACACCGGCTCGCTGTTCATGCACGTGCTGGGCGTGGCTGGGCACGACGTCGTCAAATATGCGCTCGACACCTACGGCGACGACCCCGTCCGGCTTTCCTGCACCCACGATGCGAATGCCTGGCCTTCGGATTTGTATGCCGGCCTGCCCGCGCCGAAAGCCGACGAATCTGTCGTGCTGTGGATCCAGAACAGCCATCCGGTGACGATCCCGAGACAGGGCATCGGGGTGAACCTGATGGGGTCGAGCGACATCGCGTGGCTGGACGAGGCCATCCCGCCTTTCGCCAGCTATCCGCTGGATGTCGCGACGCTGCTGCCGCAGGCGCGCTGGCCGCAGCAGATCGAGATTCAGGCGGGCCGGTATTTCGTGCGGCCGCGCTACGAAGTGCATGCGAAGAATGGACGCAGCCGCATTGCGCATGCCAATGTGGAACGCAACGATCTGGCCGCCGACCCGGTGATTCCCAAGCTCGGCGCGCTGATGGGCAAGGGCTTCATTCTGCCCGCGCCCATCCTGCCGACCGCACAATGGGACAGCCTCCTGCAGCCCACGCCGATGTCCACCGCGCAGCAGGATCTGCCGCTCATGGCCATCCTCTACGACGCGTCGGGCGCCGAGGTGGCGCGCCATGCGCTGGGCTGCCTGCCGCGCCATGCCGAGACCGAATTCGACCTCACCTGCTTCCTGCGCGAGCGGGGTCTGACCCTGCCGAGCGGCTACGGCCATGTGGAACTGGTGTATGAATTCAGCCAGGGCGGCGCGGCCGACGGCTGGCTCCACAGCCTGTTCCGCTACACGCAGAAGGTCAGCGGGCATGTCGCCGAAACCAGCTTCGGCGCGCACATCTTCAATACCGTCCTGACCTACAAGAACGAACCGCAGTCCTACGCGAGCGCGCCGCCCGGCCTCAGCACCCGCCTGTTCCTGCGTCTGGCCGATGAGCCGCTGGACACCTTCTGCCATCTGATCTATTCGGCCTCGACGCCCTGGCACGCGCTGTCCGCCACGTCGCTGACCCTGTACGATGCGCACGGTCGCGAAGTCGCGGTGCGGCAGGTGCAGATTCCGTGTGGCGGCTCCCTGCTCTGGCGTTATCAGGACACCTTCGACGCCGCAGCCCGGAGCCTGGCCGGAGCCCACGCCTATGTCCTCATTCGCGATTCGACCTGCCGGCTGTTCGGCTATCACGGCGCCGTCGATGGAGAGGCGGCGTTCTCCCTGGATCACATGTTCGGCTTCTGAGCCGAGCGCCCAGTCTGCGGGAAGGTTCGGGCGCACGTTCCACGTGTTGCGGAAAGCCTGAGACCCGGGCGATTCGAATCGCCCGAATACATAGCGCGCCTAGTTGATCTGTTTCTTGAGGAATTCGGTGAGGATGCGCAGCCGCATGATGCTGTCGTTCATCGCCAGCAAATCGTGCTTGACGCTGAGCTTGAGCGGGAGCACTTCGGACAGCCGGTAGCCGACCCATACGGCATTATCGAAATCGTGCGGCGCGGGGAAATGCGCGTCGCCGTATTCGTCGACGATGTGGCGCAGAATTTCGATGGCGAGTTCGAGCTCGTCGGGGACGGCGATGGACGATTCGACGCTGATGGCATCCACCATCCCGATCAGCAGGCCGTTGGGTTCGACGTGGGTGCTGCGGATGACGAAACGTTCCTGCGCGTGGGTGTCGATGTGCAGGATGCCGGTGTGCGGCATGTCCCATTCGGTGACGTGCACGCGCGTGCCGATGGGGTAGGGAACGGCCGGTGTGCCGGTTTCCGTGCCTTCGCGGATGGCGCAGATGCCGAACGGCGAGTTGTCGGCGATGGCCTGTTTGATCATGTCCAGATAGCGCTGCTCGAAGACTTTCAGCGGCAGCCGGCCGCCGGGAAATACCACGGTGTTGAGCGGGAACAGCGGCAGTCGGGAGGACTTGAGCGCGGCGCTCACTGTTCGTCGCCCCAGCGCGCCATCAGCGAGTGCTGGATGCCCAACTGATCGAGAATGCGCGCGACGATGAAGTCGACAATATCCTCGACCGATTGCGGCCGGTGGTAAAAGCCGGGGTTGGCCGGCAGGATCACCGCATTCATCTTCGACAGCGTCAGCATGTTTTCCAGATGCAGCGTTGAAAACGGCGCTTCGCGCGGCACCAGAATCAGCTTCCGCTGCTCCTTCAGCATGACGTCGGCGGCGCGCTCGATCAGGTTGTCGGAGAGGCCGTGGGCGATGGCGGCGAGCGTGCCCATCGAACACGGGCAGACCACCATTGCATCGGCCGGGTTGGAGCCCGATGCGACCGGGGCATTCCAGTCTTCGCGGCCGAAGACGCGCAGCTGGCCGTCGCGCGCATTCAGACTTTCGCTCAGTTGTTTTTCGAGATCGCCGGCGCGCGCGGGCAGCGCCACGCCGAGTTCCTGCTTGGCGACGAGATGGGCGGCCTGAGAAACCAGCAGGTAAACGTGCAGGTCGGCGGCCAGCAGGCATTCGAGCAGACGCAGGCCATAGACCATGCCGGAGGCGCCGGACAGCGCGAGGGTAACGGTCTTCAGGGGTGAGTGCATGGCGCGGATTGTCGCCCGGATGCCGCCAATAATCTAGGGCGCGTCGGCGATTCCGGGCATCACGCGGGTGTCGGAAGCGGCAAGCACGCGCGCGACGATCACGCCGTTCACCGCGCCAAAGACCAGCGCGGCGGCGGCAAAC
>DASVPF010000269.1:0-19037 GCA_036382965.1 Thiobacillus sp. | reverse complement strand
CTGCGCTTACGTCGTCCCCAGCATGCGTCCCAGGGGCGCTTCCAGCGCTTCGGCCAAATCGGCCAGGACCGCTTCGTTCTGCCCGGCCGCCGCCAGCGCCGCGCACAGATCGGCCGGCATCAGGATCACCCCGTCCGCCGGCTGGATCGGGTGCCCGTTCAGCAGCAGCGAAGGAAAACCCGAGCCGTGGGCGTCGCGCTCGCTGCTGAACACAACCTCCATGCCGGCCTCCAGGTGCACCGCCAGCACCTCCGCATAGCCGGCATAAAGGCTGCATCGCCCGCCTGGAGGATGTTGGGAGATGACCCGTATGTCCAAAGCCATGGGGAGGCTCAATCGTCAGCCGGGTTGAGGCGCGGATGGGTTTCCTCGCACGCCAGCAGGACGATGGCGCCGGAGGCGAACATGGCGGCGGCGGTGAACCAGAATCCGGCCTCGATGCCGTCGAACAGCGCCGCCACCGCACCCAAGAGCAGCGCGCCGATGCCGTAGCCGAGGTCGCGCCAGAAACGATAGATGCCGATCGCCGAGCCGCGCCAGTTGGGGTGGGCGATGTCGGACACCGCGGCGGACAGCGTCGGATACAGCAGCGCCATGCCGAAGCCCATCACCGCGGCGGCGAACGACCACCACAGTTCGCCCTCGCCCAGCACCACCAGCGCGACGCCGCCGCCGCACAGCCACATGCCCCAGACGATGGGCTTCTTGCGGCCGACGCGGTCGGACAGGTGGCCGGTGAAGAATTGCGAGATGCCCCAGACGAAGCCGTACACGCCGACTACCCAGCCGATGCCGGCGAGGCTCAAGCCGTGCCGGTAGAGGTAGACGGGGAAGAACACCCACACCAGCGCGTCGACGAATTTCTCCACCAGCCCGGCCTGGCTGACCGACGCCATGCGCTCGTCGCGCCACGACATCAGGGTGAACACCTCCCACGTCGTGGGCGTGGCGGAGATGTTGGCGGGATAGCGCGGCTTCGGCCCGGTCATCTTGCCGGCAGCGTGTTTCCTGCCTTCGGCATGCGCCCAGGGAAGCGTGTCCTTCACCCACAGCAGCGTCAGCAGGCCGGCCAGCCCCACTACCACCAGGCCGAACAGCATCAGCCCCTGGCGCGGTCCGTAGGCAGTGGCGAGATAGCCGGTGACGATGCCCGCCACGGCGACGCCGAAGTAACCGGAGAATTCGTTGAGACCGATGGTGAGGCCGCGCTGGTCGGCGGTGGTGAGGTCGAGCTTGGAGGTTTGCGTCATCGACCAGGTGAGGCCCTGGTTCACGCCCAGCAGTATGGTCGCCGCGACGATCCAGCTCCAGCTCGGTGCGTACAGAATCATGAAGGGGATCGGCACCGCCGCCAGCCAGCCGAGGGCCAGCACCTTCTTGCGGCCGATGCGCTCGGACAGCCTGCCGGCGACGAAATTGAGCGTGCCCTTGACGAAGCCGAAGGCGGTGACGAAGGCCATCAGCATCATGAACGAGCCCTTGGCCACGCCGAACTCGGATTCGGCGAGCGCCGGCACCACGGTGCGGAACATGCCGATGGTGAGGCCGACGAATAACACCTGCACCAGCTGATGCGAGAACTGGGCGGCATTGTGGCGGATGCCGTAGCGGTATTCGTCCACCCTTTGGGCCACATCTTGAACGAGCGACATATTCAGTGACCGAGGTTGAAGGCGACGATGCGATCCATTTCCGCGGGGCGCGGCGGAATGGTCTCGGTCAGCGCGGCGACGAAGGCATCCCGGCTCATCGCCAGCATGGGATTCCAGCGCTTCTCGAAACCGATGGTCGACATCGGCTTGCCTGACATGCCGGCGCCGCAGGCGCTGCCGGAGGTGTGGCCGGGATAGAATTCGACCTCGGCCGGCAGCGTCAGCAGACGCTGGTGCAGGGTGTCGTAAATCTGCCCCGCCATCACGGCTTCCTTGCCGGCCAGATCGGGCCGGCCGGCGCTGCCGACGAACAGGGTGTCGCCGGTGAGCACGAACCACGGCGCTTCGGCGCGGCGCTTGTCGGTGACCAGCAGGCAGATCGAATCGGGCGTGTGGCCGGGGGTGTGCAGCACGTCGACCCAGACGTTGCCGACCTCGATGCGCTGCTTGTCCGTGAGCGCCTCGAAGGGATACTTCACGCGGCCGCGATTGGACTCGTGCAGGCAGTAGACCGCGCCGGTCTTCTCCGCCAGCGCACGACCGCCGGTGTAGTGGTCGGCATGCACGTGGGTGTCGATCACGTGGGTGATCTTCACGTCCTGCTTCGCGGCTTCGTCGATGAACCACTGCTCGTCGCCGAGCACCGGGTCGACGGCCACGCCGACGTGGCAGGAACCGCAGCCGAAGAAATAGGACAGGGTGGCGTCCTTGGCCAGCAATTGGCGGAAAAACATGGAAGTCTCCTTGATGGGTTGGTATGAGGGTCGTCAGAATCAGGGGCCGGCCAGCGGCAAGCCGGCCGCCTGCCATTCCGCCGTGCCGTCGGCGATCTTCTGCGCGCGCAAGCCGTGTTCCTTCAGCAGCGCCACCGCCTCGGCCGACATCATGCAGAACGGCCCGCGGCAATAGGCGACGATGTCGCGGTCGGCGGGCAGTTCCTTGATGCGCTGGCGGATTTCGTCGAGCGGCATCGAGCGCGCAAACGGCAGGTGGCCGCTGGCGTATTCGGCGGACGGGCGCACGTCGATCACCACGACGTCGCCGCGCCGCGCCTTCTCCATCAGCGAACGCCGCGTTTCGGTATCGAGCTTTTCCGGCGCGGCAAAAATCTGCTCCATCGCCACCCTGAGTTCGACCAGGTGTTCTTCGGCCACCGTGCGCAGCTTGACCCACAGCGCGCCGACGTCCTCGCCCGACAACCGATAGGCGATGAAGCGCCCGTCGCGCTGCGCCTCGACCAGCCGCGCCGCCTTCAGCACCTTGAGGTGCGCGCTCGCCAGCTTGGTGTCGATGCCGGCTTCGACGGCCAGGGCGTCGACAGTTTTCTCGCCCTGCGCCAGAAGCTCCAGCAGCTCCAGCCGCTTGGGACTGGAGACCGCCTTGCCGATGCGGGCCACCTCTTCGTAGAGCAGGTCTTTGGTTTTGCGCTTACTCATGGACCGCATATTCCAACGATTATTAGAATGTTGCAAGTGTTTTTTCATCGGGCGAATGGGCGCATCCAAGTGCGTCGGGTTTTTGATGCGCGCTTAAGCAGGGCCGCGATAGACGCAGCCCGAGTCGTGGGTTTCCATGAGCCTGATTTGCGACAACGCCGGCAGCGTCGGTTTGAGTTGCTGCCACAACCACACCGCCAGGTTTTCGCTGGTGGGATTGTCCAGTCCGGCGATGTCGTTCAGATAGCGGTGGTCGAGCGCTGTGTGGATGGTTTGCCAGGCCGCCTCGATGTCGGCGAAGTCGAGCACCCAGCCGAGTGCGGGATCGATGGCGCCGCTGACGGTGAGCTCGACCCGGAACGAATGGCCGTGCAGGCGCGAGCAGCGGTGGGATTCGGGCAGCGCGGGCAGGCGGCGCGCGCATTGCAGGTGAAAGACGCGGAAGATGTCCATGCGGCATTCTCGCGCAAGCCGCGCACGACCGCCAGAATGCTTCAATATCCGCCGGTCAGCGGACGGCCCAGATCGACTTCCAGTTTCTGCAATTCCCACCACGCTTCGGCGTGCGTGGAATCCAGCAGCAACACGCGTCTGAATCCGCGCACCGCCTCGTCGGTATCGCCCAGGTTCAGATTGGCCCGGCCCCATGCCATCCAGGCCTGGGGATTGTCGGGCTCCTGCTCCTTCCATTCGCGCGCGACCTTCAGCATGCCGCTCCAGTTCTTCCTGGCGCTCAGATCGCAGGCCACGAGGAAATAGCCGCTGTCGCGGGTGGCGCTTTCCCAGAACGTGTTTTTGCCCAAGAGGGCCTGTGGCGGCATTTTGCTCAGTTGCTTCATCCAGCCTATCGGCACGGCGAAGTGATAGCTCCCGCCGGAGCCCGACTTGTACGTCAGGATGCCCAGAAGCCGGCCCGTGCTGTCGAACAGCCCGCCACCGCTGGCGCCGGGGTCGAAGTAGGCGGAGGTCTGGATGACCCGCCCGCCGTCGCAGGCACAGGCGAAAAGGCCTTTTACCTGGCCCTCGCTGATGGCGAAGCTGCCGCCGGGATAACCGACCGCGAACACCCGGATCCCGACCCGGGCGTCTTCCGGTTCGGCCATCGCGGGTGCCGCGCCAGGGTAATCGGGCACCCGGAGAAAGCACAGGTCGCGGTATTCGTCTCCGGCATCCATCGTGGCCAGCCAGGATTTCTCGCCGCGCGACACCCAGATGGCGCTGGCATTCCGCACCACGTGGCAATTGGTAATCACCCGTTGCGGCCCGATCGTCACGCCCGAGCCCAGCTCGCTCACGCCATCCAGCCGCATCACCTCGATCTTCACCACCCAGCTTGTCCAGTCCGGCCGCGCGTCCGCACGCGCGCCGACCGGAGCCAGCGCCGCCAGCACAATCAGCAGCAGGACGGCGATGGTTCCCCATCCCGTCTGACCGTATTCGCGTGTCCCGGACTTCATTCCCAGGAATACTCCCGATGGCATATTCAAACGGCCCAATAATGGACTATGAAAAAAGTACTGTTCCAGATGGATGTCTTCTGGTTCGCCCGGCTGGAGCAGTTCCGGGGCGAACCTGTCATGTATGCAGACCACGCGTCGGTGTACTTTGTTCAATCCTTAATTGGAGGAAAACGCCATGAAAAACATCAAGCTGAATGCCGGAATGGCTGCTTTGCTGAGTGCGGGCGCCCTGCTGATGACGGCCCCCGTGATTTCCTCTGCCGCCGCGGTCGGTCAGGGCTGGGATGCTCTCAGTGCGGGCGATGGAGAAAGAATTCCCGTGTCGGACAAGGCCTATGTGGGCACGTCCCTGACCTCCGCGCCCAAGCAGGGGTTTGACATCCTCAATCTGCACAGAGACTTGGCCGCCTACCGGGGAATGTCCCAGGTCGCGGCTCCGACCGGAGACTCCGACGTGTTCCGGGCAGGGATCCAGTAATCCCGACGGAACAACCGGCTATGCGAGCACAGGGAGGGCGACCTCCCTGTTTTGTTTCGGGCGTGCGCCCTAACCCCTGCTTTCCTTCACCCGCGCCGCGCGCTGCTGATTCCCGAGCCGGTGCGCGTTCCCGAACCGGTGAGCGCGAAGCCCTGCAGGCGCCCGTCGCCCCGACCT
The DNA here is from genome assembly GCA_036382965.1 of Thiobacillus sp. GTDB lineage: Bacteria > Pseudomonadota > Gammaproteobacteria > Burkholderiales > Thiobacillaceae > Thiobacillus. Next base: position 13,834 of record DASVPF010000269.1, on the reverse strand, counting down.
TGGGTGGCAGCACGACCACCGGCAGGTTTTCCTCCGCGCCCTCTGCGTCCTCGTTGTGAAACTTTCTTTCAGGCGCTGATCCTGTCCTTCTGGGCGTGGTAGTGCTTATGGTCTAATAAACCTGTTACCTTGTGTCGGGCATGTTTTCTCTGTGTCCCACGGGACACCGTCCCTACGGGACTTGCCTCCGTTCTGTGGTGGAATTTTTTAGTGACGCTGCCCCGCCCTCCTGTCATGAAAGTCGCCTCCATGCCCTCATCCGGTTCTGCCCGGTTTGCCCGCATCGCTCCGTTCCGCAAGTTGCTGCCTGGTCGATCCCGTTTGATCCTGATCGCTCCTCTGCTCGGTGTAACAACACTGGTCGCGGCGGCGTATTTTCTGCATCCGGCTTACGCGCAGTCTGGCGCGCACGGCGCCCGGGGCGGCGCCAAGACCCCGACGCCAGTGACGGTCGCCAGTGCGACGCAGCAATCCATGCCGGTTTGGCTGGACGCGCTCGGCACCGTCGTGCCGCGCAACTACGTCAACGTGATGCCGCGGGTGGCGGGGCTGCTGCAAAGCGTGAATTATCGCGAGGGCCAGCCGGTCAAGGCGAACGCCCTGCTCGCGACGATCGACCCGCGCCCATACCGCATCCAGGTGCAGCAGGCGCAGGCGCAACTGGCGCGCGACCAGGCGCAGCTGGCGGGTGCGCAGGCGGATCTGGCGCGCTATACCACCCTGCTGGCGCAGGACTCGATTGCCACGCAGCAGGTCGATAACCAGCGCGCCCTCGTGGCGCAGATCAAGGGCACGGTGGCGGCCGACCAGGCCGCGCTGGCGAACGCGCGTCTGCAATTGAACTGGACACGCATCACCGCGCCGAGCTCGGGCATCGCCGGTTTGCGCCTGGTGGACGCAGGAAATATGGTCGGCACCAGCGGCGCCATCGGCGGCGGCAATAGCGCGACCAGTGGAACCGTATCCAGCTCGACGCCGATCGTCACGCTCGCCCAGGTGCAGCCGGTCACGGTGACGTTCAGCATCGCGCAAGCCCAGTTGCCCGCGGTGCTCGAGCGTTTGCGCGCAGGCGCCGTGTTGCCGGTCGAGGCCTGGGATCAGCGCCGCAGCGCGAAGCTTGCCGACGGCAGGCTGATCGCGGTCGACAACCAGATCAACACCGCCACCGGCACGGTCATCCTCAAGGCCGAGTTTGCCAATCCGGGAATGCGCCTTTTCCCCAACCAGTTCGTCAACGCAAGACTGCTGGTGAATACGCTGCAGCAGGCGCTCGTCGTACCGGCCACGGCAGTCGCCACCGGCGCGCCGGGGAGCTATGTGTACGTGGTCGATCGCGCCAACAAGGTCGCGTTGCGCACGGTCAGAACCGGCGTCGGCGACGGCACGTTTATTGTCGTCACGAGCGGGCTGGCACTGGGCGAGCGCGTCGTCACCGACGGTCTCGACCGGCTGCGCGACGGCGGCCAGGTGAAGATTGCCGTGCAGCCAAAGGCGGGCGACGGCGCGCGGCGCCCGCATCGGGATGGAGGCAGCCGCTCGCAGGACGCGGGCACATGAACGAAGCAGCGGCGCCCGACGCTGCGGAGCAAGCCGGTGCACCTGGCGAATCGGACCAGCCCAGTCCGTCGCGTATTTTCATCCTGCGTCCGGTCGCCACCACGCTGTTGATGCTGGCGGTGCTGCTGGCGGGGTTTGTCGGCTACACCTTGCTGCCGCAATCGGCGCTGCCCGAGGTCGATTACCCCACCATCCAGGTCACGACGCTGTACCCCGGCGCGAGCCCCGACGTGATGACCTCGTCGATCACCGCGCCGCTCGAACGCCAGTTCGGGCAGATGCCGGGGCTGGCGCAAATGTGGTCGAGCAGTTCGGGCGGCGCGTCGACGATCACGCTGCGCTTCGACCTCACATTGCGGCTCGACGTCGCCGAGCAGGAAGTGCAGGCGGCGATCAACGCGGCATCCAACTTCCTGCCGACCGACCTGCCGTCGCCGCCGATCTACGCCAAGGTCAATCCCGCCGACGCGCCGGTGATGACCCTGGGCGTCACCTCGGCCACGCTGCCCCTGACGCAATTGCAGGACATCGCCGATACGCGCCTGGCACAGAAGCTGTCGCAGGTGTCGGGGGTCGGCCTGGTCAGCCTCTCCGGCGGGCAGAAGCCGGCGGTGCAGGTGCAGGTCAACGCCCGCCTGCTAAGCGCGCAGGGACTCAGCCTTGCCAGTGTGCAGAGCGCCATCGCCGCGGCCAACGTCAACACCCCCAAAGGCAGTTTCGACGGCGCGCAGCGTTCATTGACGATCAACGCCAACGACCAGTTGCAGTCGCCGCAGGCGTATCGCGATCTCATCGTCGCGTACAGGAACGGCGCGCCGGTGCGCCTCGGCGACGTCGCCACGGTGACGCAGGGCGCGGAAAATACGCAGCTCGCGGCCTGGGTCAACCAGCGGCCCGGCGTCGTCATCAACGTGGAGCGCCAGCCCGGCGCCAACGTGATCGCGGTGGTCGACAGCATCCACAGGCTGCTGCCCGAGCTCCAGGCCAGCCTGCCGGGCGCGGTCGATTTGACGGTGCTGTCCGACCGCACCGTGACGATACGCGCGGCGATCGCCGACGTGCGCTTCGAGCTGCTGCTGTCGGTGGTGCTGGTGGTGCTGGTGATTTTCCTGTTTCTGCGCAACGCGCGCGCAACCTTCATCCCGGCGGTGGCAGTGCCCTTGTCGCTGATCGGCACCTTCGGCGTGATGTATCTGGCCGGGTTTTCGATCAACAACCTGACCTTGATGGCGCTGACCATCGCCACCGGCTTCGTCGTCGACGACGCGATCGTGATGATCGAAAACATCGCGCGTTACATCGAGCAGGGCGAACCGCCCTTGCAGGCGGCGTTGAAAGGCGCCAAGCAGATCGGCTTCACGATCATCTCGCTGACCTTCTCGCTGATCGCGGTGCTGATCCCGCTGCTGTTCATGGGCGACGTGGTGGGGCGGCTGTTCCGCGAATTCGCGATCACGCTCGCGGTCGCGATCCTCATTTCGGCGGCGGTGTCGTTAAGTTTCACGCCCATGCTCAGCGGGCGCCTGCTGCGCCATGTTCCGCAAGATCAGCAAGGCCGCTTGCAGCGTAAAAGCCAGGAATGGTTCGACCGCATGATCGCGGCGTATGGGCGCGGCCTTGCCTGGGTGCTGAAGCATTCGCGTCTGACCCTGCTGGTGGCCGCGGGCACGCTGGCGCTCACCGTGCTGCTCTACATCCTGATCCCCAAGGGCTTTTTCCCGCCGGAAGACACCGGGCTGATCCAGGCCATCGACGTCGCACCGCAAAGCACCTCGTTCCAGGCGATGGCGGGCAAGCAGCGGGCGCTGGCGCAGGCACTGCTCAAGGATCCGGCGGTCGCGAGCATTTCGTCCTTCATCGGCGTCGACGGCAGCAATGCCACCCTGAACAGCGGACGCATGCTGATCAGCCTGAAACCGCTGGCGCAGCGCGGCGACCGCGTCGGGCCCATCGCCGCCCGGCTGCAGCAGCGTGCGGCTGCGGTCAACGGCATCGCACTGTATCTGCAGGCGGTGCAGGACCTGACCATCGACAATCTCTTAAGCCGCAGCCCCTACCAGTTCAGCCTCAGCGCGACCAACGCCGCCGACCTGTCGACCTGGAGCCGCGCATTGGTCGACAAGCTCGCGAGCTTGCCGCAGTTCGCCAGCGTGTCCAGCAATCTGCAGGACGACGGCCTGATCGCCTTCGTCGACATCGACCGCGACGCCGCGTCGCGTCTCGGCATCAGCGCCGCCGCGATCGACAGCACGCTGTATGGCGCGTTCGGCCAGCGCCTGATTTCGACCATCTTCACGCAGTCGGCGCAATACCGCGTGGTCCTGCAGGTCGCCGCGCAGGACCGCCAGGGACTCGCCGGATTCGACAGCCTCTATCTGCCGTCTGCCAGCGGCCAGAACGTGCCCTTGTCGGCGATCGCGCGCATCAGCGAGCAGCGCGGCGCGCTTGAAATCGACCACCTCGGCCAGTTTCCGGCAGCGATGACTTCCTTCGATCTGGCGCCCGGCGTGTCGATCGGCGAAGGCGTCGCCGCGATCCGCCAGGCGCAGGCCGATCTGAATCCGCCCGCATCGATCCAACTGCACATGCAGGGTGCGGCGGCGGCGTTCGAGGCGGCGCTGTCCAACCAGCTGTGGCTGCTGCTGGCGGCGGTCGCGACGATATACATCGTGCTCGGCGTGCTGTACGAAAGCTTCATCCATCCGGTGACGATCCTGTCGACGCTGCCGTCGGCGGGAATCGGCGCGCTGCTGGCGCTGATGCTCTCCGGCAACCCCCTCACCGTGATCGCGATCATCGGCATCATTCTCCTGATCGGCATCGTGCAAAAGAACGCGATCATGATGGTCGATTTCGCGCTCGACGCCGAGCGCAACCAGGGCCTGAAGCCTGCGGACGCGATCGTGCAGGCGGCGCAGCTGCGCCTGCGCCCGATCCTGATGACGACGTTTGCCGCGCTGTTCGGTGCGGTGCCGCTGATCGTCGGCGGCGGCATGGGCGCGGAACTGCGCCAGCCGCTGGGGATCACGCTGGTCGGCGGTCTGCTGCTGTCGCAACTGCTGACGCTGTTCACCACGCCGGTCATTTACCTCGCGTTCGATAGCGTTGCACGGCGCTGGCAAAGCCGACTCACGCGCAGCGACGCCGCGGGCCAGACGGCGACATGAACTTTTCCGCCGTCTTCATCCGCCGTCCGGTCGGCACCACGCTGCTGGCGCTGGCGATCGTGCTGGCCGGCGCGATCGCGTTCGGGCTGTTGCCGGTCGCGCCGCTGCCGCAGGTCGATTTCCCGACGATCAGCGTGCAGGCGAGCCTGCCGGGCGCGAGCCCCGACGTGATGGCAGCGACCGTCGCGACGCCGCTGGAACGCGCGCTCGGGCGGATCGCCGGCATCTCCGAAATGAGTTCGTCGAGTTCGCTCGGCTCGTCCAACATCACGATCCAGTTCGAGCTGTCGAAGGACATCAACGGCGCGGCGCGCGAGGTGCAGGCCGCGCTCAACGCGGCGCGGCCGTCGCTTCCGACCGGGATGACCGGCAACCCGACCTACCGCAAGGTCAACCCGGCCGACGCGCCGATCATGATCCTGTCGCTGACGTCGAAGAGCCTGTCGCGCGCGCAGATGTACGACGCGGCGTCGACCATCCTCGCGCAGAAGATTTCGCAGTTGCCCGGCATCGGCCAGGTCAACGTCGGCGGCGCGGCACTGCCCGCCGTGCGCGTCCGCCTCAACCTGGCGCAGCTCAACCAGATGGGGTTGAGCCTCGATCAGGTACGCCAGGCGATCGCGACCGGCAACGTCAACGCACCCAAGGGCGCGCTCGAAGATGCGCAGCATCGCTGGCAGGTGCTGGCCAACGACCAGCTCACCACGCCCGCGGAATACCGGCGGCTGGTCGTCGCCAATCCGGGCGGCGTGCCGGTACGGCTGGAGCAGGTCGCCGAGGTCAGCCAGGGACTGCAGAACGCCTACAACATGGGACTCGCCAACGGCGAGCCGTCGGTGCAGCTGATCATTTCGCGCCAGCCCGGCGCCAACATCATCGCGGCGGTCGACGCGATCAAGGCCGAGCTGCCGGTACTCGAGGCCTCGATCCCGCATGCGATCGAGCTGCACGTGATGTCCGACCGCACGGTCACGATCCGCGCCTCGTTGCACGATTCGGAAATCACGCTGCTGCTGTCGGTGTTACTGGTCGCGCTGGTGGTGTTCGTATTCCTGCGCGACTGGCGCGCGACGCTGATCCCGGCGGTTGCCGTGCCGATCTCGCTGATCGGCACGTTTGCCGTGATGCACCTGCTGGATTACAGCCTCGACAACCTGTCGCTGATGGCGCTGATCGTCGCGACCGGTTTTGTCGTCGACGACGCGGTCGTGGTGCTGGAAAACATCATGCGCCACGTCGAGGAGGGCGTCGCGCCGATGCGGGCCGCACTCACCGGCGCGCGCGAAATGGGGTTTACCGTGCTGTCGATGAGCCTGTCGCTGGTCGCGGTCTTTTTGCCGGTGCTGCTGATGGGCGGCATCATCGGACGGCTGTTCCGCGAATTCGCCGCGACGCTGTCGGTGGCAATTTTCATCTCCCTGCTGGTGTCCTTGAGCGTCACGCCGATGCTGGCGTCGCGCTGGCTGAAGCCGCGCGACGCGGCGCACCCGCCGGGCCGGGCCGCGGCATTTGCCGCGCGCCAGTACGCGCGCCTGCTCGCCGGCTACGACCGCAGCCTCGGCTGGGCGCTCGCGCATTACCGCTTCATGCTGCTGGTGTTTTTCGGCACGATCGCGCTCAACGTCTATCTCTATCAGATCGTGCCAAAGGGCCTGTTCCCGACCCAGGACACGGGCTTCATGACCGGCGGCATCCAGGCCGACCAGGCGATCTCGTTCCAGGCGATGGCGCAGAAAGTGACGCGCATCGTCAACATCGTCCGGCACGACCCGGCAGTGGAAAACGTCGTCGCGTTCACCGGCGGCGGCAGCAAGAACAGCGGCTTCATTTTTGCCAGTCTGAAGCCGAGCGGGCAGCGCGCGGACGCGGTGGCGGTCATCGCCGGCCTGCGCAAGAAGCTCGGCTCGATTCCCGGCGTGCAGGTGTTCTTCTCGCCGGTGCAGGATATCCGCGCCGGCGGGCGCCCCGCTGCGGCGCTCTATCAATACACGCTGCAATCGGGTGACCTGGCGGCGTTGCGCGCGTGGGAACCGCGCGTGCTCGAAGCGATCCGTGCGATTCCGGGGCTGTCCGACGTCAACACCGACCAGCAGAGCAAGGGCCTGCAGGTCGAACTGGCGATCGACCGCGACGCCGCCGCGCGCTACAACATTCCGGTCAGTGCGATCGACCAGGCGCTGAACAACGCCTTCGGCCAGCGTCTGGTGTCGACGATCTACGCCCCGCTCAACCAGTATCGCGTGGTCATGGAAGCAGCGCCGCCGTACCTGCAAGATCCCGATTCGCTCAAGGATGTTTATCTGATCGGCGCTGCCGGCCAGCGCGTGCCGCTCGCGGCGCTGGCGCACGTCGAGATGGGCAACACGCCGCTGTCGGTCAACCACCAGGGGCTGTTCGCAGCGTCGACGATTTCCTTCAATCTCGACAAGAATGTCTCGCTCGGCCAGGCGCAGGATCTGATCGCCGCCGCAACCGCGCGGATCGGGCTGCCGGGCACGATCCAGGGCGGTTTCCAGGGCACGGCCAAACTGTTCCAGGACACGCTCAGCAACCAGCCCCTATTTATTGTGACCGCGATCCTGGTGATCTATATCGTGCTCGGCATGCTATACGAAAGCACGATCCATCCGCTCACCATCCTCTCGACGCTGCCGTCGGCAGGCATCGGCGCGGTGCTGGCGCTGATGCTGTTCAGAATCGATTGTTCGATCATCGCGCTGATCGGCGTGTTCCTACTGATCGGCATCGTCAAGAAGAATGCGATCCTGATGGTCGATTTTGCGCTGCAAGCCGAGCGCGACCACGGCCTCGATCCGCGCGCCGCGATCCACCAAGCGTGTCTGCTGCGCCTGCGTCCGATCCTGATGACGACGCTGGCGGCGCTGTTCACCGCCCTGCCGCTGGCGCTCATCACCGGCAACGGCGCCGAACTGCGCCAGCCGCTCGGCATCGCGATCGCGGGCGGCCTGATCGTCAGCCAGTTGCTCACGCTCTACACCACGCCGGTCATTTATCTCGAACTCGACAAACTGCGCCACTGGGGCCGTCGCCGCTGGGCTGGGCGTCAAGGTACCGCCACACTACAGGCCTGAACCATGCATACGCTGACGCCAATCCGCATCCCGTTCGCCCTCGGCCTGCTCGCGCTGTTGGCGGGCTGCACGCTGGGTCCCGACTACCAGCCCCCGGATATCCCGACGCCCGCCGCGTTCAAGGAGCCTGCCTTGTCGCAGGGAAACGCGGGCTGGATTGCCACCGCTCCGCTCCGGACAGCGCCGTTCGCTGCCGCCCCGCAGAACGCGTGGTGGACGGTGTTTGACGACCCCATCCTGAATGGGCTCGAGCCGCGCGTCGCCGCTGCCAACCAGAGCCTGCGCGCCGCGTATTATGCGTATCAGCAGACGTTGGCGCTGACGCAGGCGGCGCGCGCCGCCGCCTACCCGGTGCTGGGCGCGAATGCGTCGGCGAGCCGGGGGGATACGGGCAGTGCCGATTCGGGCACGCAGACCGGCAGCCAGGGCGCGCGCAACACGGTCAGCCTCGGGCTGACCGCGAGTTGGGCGCCCGACGTGTGGGGACGCGTCCGGCGCCAGGTCGAATCGAGCAGCGCAAACGCCGCCGCCAGCGCGGACGACCTCGCCGCCGCGCAGCTCAGCCTGCAAACCACGCTGGCGCAAAATGTTTTCCTGATCCGCCAGCTCGACAGCCAGACCGCGCTCGCACGGGACACCGTCGCCGCCTACGAAAAATCGCTGCAACGGGTTCAGAACCGCTACGCCGCAGGCGTCGTCAGCCAGGCCGACGTCGCGCAGGCGCAAACCCAGCTCGCCGCCGCGCGCGTGCAACTCTCAGGGTTTGGCGTGCAGCGCGCGCAGCTCGAGCACGCCATCGCCGTGCTGGTCGGCATGGCGCCGGCCGATTTCAATCTGCCCGCGATGCCGAGCCTGCCCGAGCCGCAGGCGATCCCGGCGGGGCTGCCGTCGCAATTGCTGTTGCGACGCCCCGATCTCGCCGCCGCCGAGCGCCGCGTCGCTGCCGCCAACGCGCAAATCGGCGTCGCCGAGTCGGCCTATTTTCCGATCCTGACGCTATCGGCCGGCGGCGGTTACCGGAGTTCGAGTCTTGCCCATTTGCTGTCCGCGCCGAACCTGTTCTGGTCGCTGGGTCCCGCGCTCGCGCAAACCCTGTTCGACGGCGGCGCACGGCGCGCCCAGGTCGCGCAGAGCCAGGCCGCCTACCAGCAGACCGTCGCGCAATACCGGCAGACGAGCCTGGTCGCGTTGCAGCAGGCCGAAGACCAGCTCGCGGCGCTGGCGATCTACGCGCAACAGGCGCAGCAGCAACAGCAGCTCGTCGCCGCCGCCGAGCACGCGCTGCGGCTGATCGACAACCAGTACAAGGCCGGCACCGTACCGTACCTGAACGTGCTGAGCGCGCAGGCCGCGCTTTACAGCGCGCAGAACGGCCGTCTGCAAAACAGCGGCCAGCGTCTCACCGCGGGCGTCGCGCTGATCCAGGCGCTGGGCGGCAACTGGGGCGAGGCGACGAAGCCGGCATTGGGCGGCGCAGTGCGGGACGAATCGGAACGTCGCGCCCTGAATCAATAAGCGCGCGCATCGACAAAGCCGAGCACGGGCCGCAACCAGAAAGCGGCGCCCATGCGCTTCATCGGCTGTTCGCCTGAAGCGCGCTCGACTAAAACTCCCAGAACAGATACGCCAGCAACGCAATCCCCAACACCAGCACCGAGAGGTTCGTCGCGATGCCCGCCCAGGTGCAATAGCGGTCGGGAATCTCGACCGGCTTCAGCGTTCCCAGCACGCGCCGGAACTGCACGATGGAAAAACCGATGACTGCCAGGGCCAGCGCGATGAAAGCGATGCCGATCCAGAACGACAGGCCACGCCCAACATAGCCCGGCTCCGCACGCAGCATGTGCAGAAACAGGCCGAAGCGTTCGAGCACGAACCCGAACGCCATCAACGTGAGACCGGTGCGGGTCCACGCCATCAGCGTGCGTTCGGCGGCGAAAAAGACGCGCGGGTCGTTGAGGTCGGACATCAGACGGGCTCCACTTCGGATGGCAGGCTGGCCTTGAGCGTGGCGGCGAGTCGCCCGGATCCCGAGCGTGCTGCAGGTCACGTTCGCCTCACGCATTCGCTATTCTCAATAGCGTCATTCTAGTCAACGCATGACACGAAATCATTCCATGGCCTCAGCGCCCGCAACCAGGATTAGACAGGGTCTACTTATCGACTAGAAATAGGGGTGTTCCGCACGCACGTTATTCCCCTCTTTCCCCATGACAGGAGAACGCCATGGCCAAGGCCAAAGTGACCCCCTTCCCCAAACAGCCCTTTCTGACCGATATCAAAACCCTGCGTACCCGCGCCCGCAAGCACATCGAGGACGGCGCCGTCACCGCCGGTTATCAGGCCGACCGCGCCACCGTGATCAAGCTCCTGAACGAAGCGCTGGCCACCGAGCTGGTCTGCATCCTGCGCTACAAGCGGCATTACTTCATGGCGAGCGGCATCAACGCCGACTCGGTCGCGCAGGAATTCCTGCAACATGCCAGCGAGGAGCAGCTGCACGCCGACCAGATCGCGGCGCGCATCGTGCAACTGAAGGGCGAACCCAACTTCAGCCCCGACGGACTGGCGATGCGCGCGCACGCCGAGTACGTCGAGGGCGATTCGCTCGTCGACATGATCCGGGAAGACCTGGTCGCCGAGCGCATCGCGATCGACAGCTACGGCGAGATGATCCGCTACCTCGGCGACAAGGACAGCACCACCCGCCGCATGCTGGAAGGCATCCTGGCGATGGAGGAAGAACACGCCGACGACCTGGCCGGCCTGCTGGAGGATCTGGCGTAAGGCTGCGCTAGCGCAGCGACTCGGCGGGCTGCGCCGTGGCCGCGGCAGCCGGCTGCGGCTGCCCTGCCAGCGCCAGCGCATAAATCCGCTGCAGGTCATCTTCGCTGACGTCGACGAAGGTATCGAGCTGGGACAGCGCATAGACCAGGTTGCGGTGCGGAATCATGCGCTCTTCGGCGGGTTCGGTTACCGGCTGCGAGCGACGATGCCAACACTGCGGATAGCGCCGCCAGGCGAACGGATAGTTGAACGCCACCGCCACCGCCAGCAGCACGACGACATTCAGCAGCACCGGGCTGAGCACATAGCCGTAGCCCAGCGCATGCACCGTCTCGCCGCCGAGCACGGCATACAGCGCGGTGGCCCCGCCCGGCGGATGCAGGCAGCGCAGGCTGTACATGGCGGCAATCGACAGCGCCACCGCCAAGGAAGCGGCCAGCATGGGTTCGTGTCCCAGCCAGCGGGCACACGTGACCCCGACCAGCGCCGACACCAGATGCCCGCCGAACACCGGCCACGGCTGCGACAGCGCGCCGTGCGGCGCCGCGAACAGCAGCACGGCCGAGGCCCCCATCGAGGCGATGGCGAGAATTCCGCCGTGCCCTTCGAGCCAGAAATGGCTGACCCACAGCACCGCCAGGATGCCGGCCAGGCCACCACCCGCCGACACCCAATGTTCGCGTTCCGAAACCGAATAAGCCAGTTTACGTACCATCATCGCGCCCCCCGCATCAGCCCGTGCTCCAGGCGCGCGGACGCCGCATGCCGGCGATCTTGCACGCCTGCTTCACGTAGCCGTAGGGGAACAGCTCGAACAATTTCTTCTGCGCATCCCTGCCAAAACGCCCGGCCAGGTGCTTGATGACAAAGCGGGCGTCGGCGGCGACCTGGTGCTCCTCGTAATATGCGCGCATGAAGCGGATGGCGTCCCAGTGGTCGTCGTTGAGCTGGATGTTTTCGCCTTCGGCCAATGCTTGGGCCACGTCTTCGTTCCAGTCGGCCGGATCGATCAGATAGCCCTCGGCATCGCGTTCGGGCATCAAGGCCACGGATTCGGATGGGTGTTCCATGAGCGCACTCCGTTTTTTTGATGTTGAGCCGAGTGTAGGGACGCGCCGGCGATTCATCCAACGATAAATTTTGGTGTCTAATATCGAACATCCCGATATATACATAAACGCATGGATACGGAGCTTGCCCGCACCTTTCTGATGGTGGCCGCCACCGGCAACTTCGTCGCCGCCGCCAGCCGTCTGCACGTCACGCAGTCGACCGTGAGCGCGCGCATCCACACGCTGGAGACCACGCTCGGCACCCGCCTGTTCCAGCGCGGGCGCAACGGCGCCGAACTCACCGCAACCGGCAAGCGCTTTCTGCGCCACGCCAAGAATCTGGTGCGCACGGTGGAGCAAGCCGTGCACGACGTCGGCCTGCCACAGGGCTTTCACGACGTATTGACGCTGTCGGGCCGGATCGCCCTGTGGGAAGGGTTCCTGCCGCACTGGGTGGCGTGGATGCGCGAGGCGGCGCCGGACGTGTCGCTGCGCCTGGAAATCGGCTTCGAGGCCGACATCATGCAGGGCCTGATCGAAGGCACGACGGACATCGGCGTGATGTACACGCCCACCTCGCGCGCCGGCCTGGTGGTCGAACCGCTGTTCGATGAAACCCTGCTGCTCGTGACCAGCGACCTCGCGCGCGGCTGGCCGGACGAGGGCTACATCCACATCGACTGGGGACCGGAATTCCATGCCCAGTTCAGCGACCAGCTTCCCGAAACCGGGCCGCCCGCGCTGGTCGCCAACATCGGCTGGCTGGGCGTGCAGCAGCTGTTGACCTATGGCGGCAGCGGTTATTTTCCGCAGCGCCTGGTGCGGCGCTATATCGAAGCCGGGCAGCTGTGGCGGGTGCCGGACAGCCCGCAGTTCAAGCTGCCGGCGTGGATGGTGTTTCCACGCGACAGCGAGAGCGGCACGCTGAAACGGGCGCTCGCCGGGCTGCGCGAACTGGCGCGCGCGGAACAGGCGCGCGACGCCTGATCAAGCCACCCGATCGCTCAGCGCCGGACGCTACTTGGCGGCGGCAAGCAACTGCTCGAGCTTCGCGGCAGGCACCATGCCGGGCACGCGCTGGCCGTTGGCGAAGAACAGCGTGGGCGTTCCGCTCACTTTCAATTTGTTGCCGAGCGCGATGGTCTCATCGACCGGATTGGCGCACTTGCCGTCGTTGTTCGGCACGACATTTTTCGTGGTGTAGTCGGTCCATGCCTTGTTGCGGTCGGGCGCACACCAGATCTGCTTCGAGGTCTGCACCGCTTTCGGATGCAAACCCTCGATCGGATAGAGGAAGGTGTAGACGGTGATGTTGTCGACCTTGGCGAGTTCGCCCTCGAACCTGCGGCAATAGGGACAATCGACGTCGGAGAACAGCACCAGCTTGCGCGCGCCGCTGCCCTTGACGGTCTTGATTGCATTGTTCAGCGGGAACGTGTCCCACTTCACCGCCTGCAGTTGGTTCAGGCGGGCCTGCGTCAGATTGACGCGATTCTTCAGATCGAGCACGTCGCCAGAGAACACGTATTGCGCCTTGGCGTCGATGTACACCAACTGGCCGTCGAGATAGACCTCGAACAGCCCGCTGTACGGCGTCGGCGTGATCGAACTGATCGTCGCGCCGGGAAACTGTTGGGTCAGCGCCTTGCGGATGACCGACTCGTTGGCCTGCGCTGTCGCTGCAAACATCAGGGTAGCGGCCAGCGCCAGGGAAGTGAATTTCATGTGAGACTCCAGGAAGAACAATCAAAAAAACCTCAGGACATCGCCGCGCGCACCAGCGCCGCTTTCAGCGGCGGCAGGCGCTCGACGATTTGCATTCCCGCATTGCGCAGCCATGCGGCGCGTTCGTCGGCAAACAGATGATGCAGGCCATGTGTGACAGCCTGCATCCGCCGCACCGGCTCGGCGCGCCGGCGGGCATACGCCTGCAACACCCGCACGTCGCCGCACGGGGCACGGCGATGCTGCGCCAGCACCCCGGCCAGCGCTTCGGCATCGCCGAAACCGAGATTCACGCCCTGCCCTGCCAGCGGATGGACGCCGTGCGCGGCATCGCCGATCAAGGCCACGCCGGGCGCGACGACAGCTTCCTACGGGATCAGCAGCACCTTTCCCGCCGTCTCGCGGGCCTCGAGCGCGCGGTGCGCGGCGCCGGCCTCGGCGAGGGGGAGCTCCC
>DASVPF010000268.1:0-1777 GCA_036382965.1 Thiobacillus sp. | reverse complement strand
TGCGCTGCGCCGACCCGCTCGCCGGCTGCGCGTTCCACCACCGCGGCGCGCTGGCGAGCGTGCGCTTTTCGACGCAACCGGTCCCGCTGAATGCTTTTGAACTGCGCGTCCGCGTACCGGGCGCCAGCCGGATCAGCGCGGAATTCCAGATGGTCGGCATGGACATGGGCTTCAACCGCTACGATCTGCGCACGATGGCGGACGGGGCGTTTGCCGCGAAGGTGACCCTGCCGGTGTGCGTCAGCGGACGGCGCAACTGGCGGCTCACTCTCGACGTCGATGGCACGCGTTATGTGCTGCCCTTCAGCACGCGGTGAAACCTGCCGTACATGCAGGCGTCATAATACGGGGCATATAATTAAATTATTGAAGGGGCCAACACGATGCCAACTGAACACACCTACAAGCAGTTTGACGCCGAGCTCGAAGCCGTGCGCGCCAATGTGCTGAAAATGGGCGGCCTGGTCGAGGAACAGATTACCAACGCGGTCGAGGCGCTCATCAAGGGCGACATGGAGCTGGCCGAGCAGGTCGATGCCAACGACCACAACGTCAATGCGCTGGAAGTGGCGATCGACGAGGATTGCACCCACATCATCGCGCGCCGCCAGCCGACGGCATCCGACCTGCGCATGGTGATGATGGTGGTGAAGACCATCACCGACCTCGAGCGCATCGGCGACGAAGCCGCCAAGATCGCGCGCATGGCGAAGCTGATTCATCAGTCCGAACGGATCAGCCTGCCGCGCTTTTCCGAAGTCAAATACATGGCGGACATGGTGCTCGACATGCTGAGAAAGGCGCTCGACGGCTTTGCCCGTCTGGACGCCACCAAGGCGGTGGAAATCGCGCGCCAGGACCAGCAGGTGGACGAGGAATTCCGCCTCAACCTGCGCCACCTCATCACCTTCATGATGGAAGACCCGCGCACCATTTCGGTTTTCATCGACATCCTGTTCGTCACCAAGGCGATCGAGCGCATGGGCGACCACGCCAAGAACATGTCGGAATATGTGGTCTACATGGTCAAGGGCAAGGACGTGCGCCACACCTCGCTGGAAGAGATCGAAAAAGAAGTGCTGTAAGGACTGTTTCGGGTGCCAATAAAAACGGGCGCCTCGGCGCCCGTTTTGCTGTGCGATAAACCCTTACTTGGCGGGCGGCACATAGCCCGCCGCGGCATCGACGTTGCCGCCGCCGAAGAAATAGCGCTCCATCTGCTCCATCAGATAGCCGCGCGCCTGCGGGTCGGCGAGGTTGAGGCGGTTTTCGTTGATCAGCATGGTCTGGTGGCGCTGCCATCCCGCCCACGCCTCCTTCGACACGTTCTCGAAAATCTTCTTGCCCAGTTCGCCCGGCACCGGCTGGAAGGCCAGGCCTTCGGCTTCGCGCCCGAGCTTCACACAATTCACCATCCGCGTCATTTGCTGCTCCTGAAAGAATCAATCATCGGATTTTAACCCAAGCTGCTTTTCTATTCGCCGCGCAAACACGCCCATTTCCTTGGCCGCCTGCTTGTCGCCGCGCGCCTCGGCCACCGCGATGCCCTGCTGGTAGGCGGCCAGCGCCTCGCTCCAGGCTTCGGCATCGGTCAGCGCCTTGCCCAGCAATTTCCAGGCAGCGGAATACTTCGGGTCGTGCTCGACCGCGCGACGCAGGTGTTCGGCAGCGCTCAAAGCGTCGCCACGCTTGAGGTATTCGTTGCCGAGCGAAAACCGCAGCAGCGCATTGTCGCGGCCGCTGGCGAGCATGGCGAGGAAATTTTCCAGCGGCTCAG
>DASVPF010000267.1:0-3498 GCA_036382965.1 Thiobacillus sp. | reverse complement strand
GAGGCCAAGGTGTTCGAGATCGCCGAATCCGGCAGCCGCGGCCAGGCGGGTTTCATCGAAATCAAACCGCTGCTGAAAGAAGTCGTCGAGCGCATCGACGAGCTCTACCACCGCGACAACGATTCGGGCGTCACCGGCGTGCCCTCCGGCTTTCACGACCTCGACCAGAAAACCTCGGGCCTGCAGCCGGGCGACCTCATCATCGTCGCCGGCCGGCCGTCCATGGGCAAAACCGCGTTCTCGCTCAACATGGCCGAAAACGTTGCGCTCGATACCGGCCTGCCGGTGGCGGTGTTCTCGATGGAAATGGGCGGCGCCCAGCTGGTGATGCGGATGATCGGCTCGGTCGGCAAGCTCGACCAGCACCGGTTGCGCACCGGCAAGCTCGGCGAGGACGACTGGCAGCGCCTCACCTACGCGCTCGGCAAGCTCAACGAGGCGCCGGTCTTCATCGACGAGACGCCGGGGCTCAACGTGCTGGAACTGCGCGCGCGCGCACGCCGGCTGATGCGCCAGTGCGGCAAGCTCGGCCTCATCGTGATCGACTACATTCAGCTGATGTCGGCCAGCAGCGCCGGTGAAAACCGCGCCACCGAAATTTCGGAAATTTCGCGCGCGCTCAAAGGCCTGGCGAAGGAACTGCAGGTGCCGGTGGTGGCGCTGTCGCAGCTGAATCGCGGGCTGGAACAGCGTCCCAACAAACGTCCGGTGATGTCCGACCTGCGCGAATCGGGCGCCATCGAACAGGATGCCGACGTCATCCTGTTCATCTACCGCGACGAGGTCTACAACCCCGACACGCAGGACAAGGGCACGGCGGAAATCATCATCAGCAAACAGCGTAACGGCCCCATCGGCACGGTCAGACTGGCCTTCATCGGCGAATACACACGCTTCGAATCGCTGGCGCAGCCGGGTTCCTACTAGCTTCATGCGCCCTATTCAGGCACGAATTTCCATTGGCGCGATGGCGCACAACCTGCGTGTGGCGCGTAGCCGTGCGGGGACGGCGCGCGTGGCTGCGGTGGTCAAGGCCAACGCCTACGGCCACGGACTGTCGCGCGCGCGGCGCGCCCTGGCGGCGGCCGACGCCTTCGCCGTGCTGATGCTGGAAGAGGCCGCCAACCTGCGGCTGATGGGGGTGGAACAGCCCATCCTGCTGCTTGAAGGCATATTCGGCGCGGACGAAATTGCCACCTGCGCCGAACTGGATTTGTGGCCGGTGCTGCACCACGCTGCGCAGCTCGACTGGCTGCAGCGGCAGCCGCCCGCACGGCCGATTCAGGTCTTCCTCAAGTTCGACAGCGGCATGCACCGGCTGGGCTTTCCGCTGGCCGACCTTGCGGCCATCGTCGCGCGGGTGCGAAGCCTGTCCGGCGTGGTGGGCATGACGCTGATGACCCACTTTGCCCAGGCGGACGAAGCCGCCGGCGTGGACTGGCAGTTGCAGCCGTTCCTGCGCGGGATGGCCGACCACAACCTGCCGTGGAGCTGCGCCAATTCCGCCGCGCTGCTGCGCTATCCGGAGACCCTGGGGGCGTGGGTGCGTCCCGGGCTCATGCTGTATGGCGCGTCGCCGTTTGCCGACGTGCCGGCGGCGCAGCTGGGGCTGCGGCCGGCGATGACGCTGCAGTCCGAAATCATCAGCGTGCAGACCTTGCAGGCGGGCGAGGGGGTGGGCTACGGCCAGCTGTTTCGCGCCGGGCGTGCGATGCGGGTGGGCGTGGTGGCCTGCGGCTACGCCGACGGCTATCCGCGCCACGCCCCGACGGGCACGCCGGTTCTGGTCAACGGCCGCGTCAGCCGAACCCTGGGGCGGGTGTCGATGGACATGCTGTGCGTGGACCTGAGCGAGTGCGCCGATGCCGGGGTCGGCAGCCCGGTCGTGCTGTGGGGCGAAGGCCTGCCGGTGGAGGCGGTGGCCGCAGCCGCGGGCACCAGCAGTTACGAATTGCTGTGTGCGCTGGCGGCGCGCGTTCCGGTGGAGGAAGTGGCTTAAAAGACGCCACCATGCGGGCAAAACAGGCGGGGTTCGCCCCGCTCTTTTATGGCACGGAATCGGGCGTCGAGAAGCATTCCAGATGGCGTTCGCCCCGGGTGAACGTGGCGCAGCCGAAGGTCCGGACAGCCGCATTCAGGGCCGCGGCAAACGCCGCAAAATCGGCAATGCCCTCGTACATTTCCATCCACGTCGCCGCGTCGTCGCAGCGGGCCAGCCGCCGCGGCGGCTGGGTGCAATGCGCGGCCAGCGCGTGCAGCAGCGCATCGATCCGGGCAGCGGCCAGGTCGACCTGCGCAGGGTCGATGCGGTAATAGACGTAAGCATGCTTCACCTAGTCGGGCAGCGCGTAGGGCAGCGGTTTCAGGCGAAGCGCGGCGCCGTCGGCGGCATTCAGGTGCAGGGTCTGGGTGTTCGCGCTTTCGACCTGGGCGACCGCCAGCACGTCGAAGCCGCCGCTTGGTGCCGGTGCCGCGTTGACCACGGTGCCGGTGGCCTGGCCCGCGAGGTCGGCGCTGTATAAATTGTCGCCCGGCGCGGCTGCGGCTTCCACGTGCGCGAGGAACATGCGGCGCTTGAGCTTGCCCAGATACTGGCTGCGCGCGACGATTTCCTGGCCGGGGTAGCAGCCCTTCTGGAAACTCACGCCGCCGATCGCTTCGAGGTTGACCATCTGCGGCACGAACTGCTCCTGCGTGGCGGCGACGATCATCGGAATGCCGGCGTTGAGCCGCAGCCAGTCCCATACCGGCGCACCGACCGGGGTGGCCGCTGTGCGCAGCGCCTGCCATGCGGCGGCGGCGCGCTCGGGTGCGACCGACAGCACGAATTTGTCGTCGCCCACGCGGATCGCCTGACCGGCGTCGCTTGCCATCGAGCGCATGGCGGCTTCCGGGAGCGTGCCCATGGCGGCGCTGACCGCCGAGGCGGCGTGCGGGCCCGCCACCACCAGCCGCACGGTCTCGTCGCTGGCGTCGCGTCCCTGCACCTTGGCGCGCAGGATGAACATGGACAGGCGTTTCAGCACGCCGGCCAGGATGTCGCCCGAGAGCTGCAGGCAATAATCCTCGCCCTGCCGCCACACCAGGAAATTGCCACCCCTTTGATTCCAGCGTTTCTTTTGTGCATCGTAGGATATTGAACCGCGCTGCGTGAACGTTGACAGAATCCAGATTCCGGCGGGGCCGACCAATAAATGCGGCGTAACTGTCATGTAATTGTACAAAACGTACTTGTCCTCGAGGCCTTTCAAACCGGTTGCCAGTACCTCGTCCGGGCGTGGCGAACGTCCCCAGCGGTTGCCAAAGTAGATCCCCACCTGTGAAAGGATGAATCCGACGATCAAGGCCAGCAGCGACCAGGTAAACAGGCTCGGGTTTGATGTGTCGAGGGAGATGATAAAACCGATTACCAGGATTGCCAGGCTGGCGATAGTGGTATACTGGCCGATTTTTTTGTTGCGGCGGATATATTTGTGGTTGGTGACGATTTTCATGCTA
>DASVPF010000266.1:0-4285 GCA_036382965.1 Thiobacillus sp. | reverse complement strand
AAATGTGCCGCGGCGGGCTTGACCTTCACTCCGCAATTCGTGAATCCGGTTTCGGTCGCCTCAGGCAGCGCCTTTGGCATTGATTTCTATGCCAATGAACCTTTGGCGAACGGCGGCCGCAAGTGGCTGTACAGCCGCAATCTGCCGGTGCTGAGCCTGCGCGGATCGGGCGGCATGGTGGTGCGCGACGACGTGCTGTACGCCGGATTCCCCGGCGGCAAGCTGGTCGCGTTGAACGCCGCCAACGGGGCGCAGTTGTGGGAAGCCGCGGTGGCGCTGCCGCGCGGGGCGACCGAACTCGAACGCGTGGCCGACGTGATGGGCAATCCGGTGGTGGATGACAATCAGGTGTGCGCCGTGGCGTATCAGGGACGCGTGGCCTGTTTCGACCGCCGCAACGGCGCGCTGCTGTGGGCGCGCGATACCTCCAGCAACAGCGGGCTGGCGATGGACGAACGCAATGTCTACGTCACCGACGACAAGGATGCCGTGACCGCCTACGATAAAACCAGCGGCCGCGCCGGCTGGCGGCAGGACAAGTTGGCGCGCCGCCAGGTGACCGCGCCGCTGGCGCTGGGCGCCTGGGTGGCGGTGGCCGACGGCGAAGGTTACGTGCACGTGCTGTCGGCCGACGACGGCAGCTTCGTTGCACGTGCCAGGGTCGACAGCGGCGTGAAGACGGCGCCGGTCGACATCGGGCCGGGCTTCGCGGTGCAGACGGCCAAGGGTACTGTGGTCGCGTTCAGGCTCAAGTAAACAACGCGCCGGCTTGCCGGCGTGTCACAAGGATAATCATGCTCCCCACTCTGGTTCTTGTCGGGCGTCCCAACGTCGGCAAGTCCACCTTATTCAATCGCCTTACCGGCACGCGCGACGCCCTGGTGCACGACCTGCCGGGGATGACGCGCGACCGCCATTACGGGCGCGGGCGCATCGGCGACAAACCCTATCTGGTGGTCGACACCGGCGGTCTCGAGCCAGTGGCGAAGGACGGCATCCTGGCCGAAATGGCGCGCCAGACCTTGCAGGCGATCGACGAGGCCGACGCCGTCATTTTCCTGGTCGATGCGCGCGCCGGGCTGACGCCGCAGGACAAGGTGATCGCCGACCGCCTGCGCCGTGCGACGTGCCCGGTGCTGCTGGCGGTCAACAAGGCCGAGGGCATGAACCGCGCCGTGGTCACTGCTGAATTCTTTGAGCTGGCGCTGGGCGAGCCGCTGGCGATTTCCGGCGCGCACGGCGACGGCATCGCCGATCTGGTGGACGAGGCGCTGGCGCCGTTTCCTGCCGAAGAAGAGCAAGCCGACGATTTCGGCATTCCCAAGATCGCGCTGGTGGGACGCCCCAACGTCGGCAAATCGACGCTGGTCAACGCGCTGGTGGGTGAGGAACGCGTCATCGCGTTCGACCAGCCCGGCACCACGCGCGATTCGATCTACGTCGAGTTCGAGCGCGACGGCAAGCCCTATATCCTGATCGACACCGCCGGCGTACGGCGCAAGGGTAAAGTGTTCGAGACGGTGGAGAAGTTCTCCGTCATCAAGACACTGCAGGCGATCGAGGATGCCAACGTGGTGGTGCTGGTGCTCGACGCGCGCGAGAACATCTCCGAGCAGGACGCGCATCTGGCGGGCTTCGTGCTGGAAACCGGGCGCGCGCTGGTGGTCGCGGTCAACAAATGGGACGGCCTGTCCGCCGAGCAGCGCGACGACATCAAGCGAGACATCGGCCGCAAGCTAGCTTTCCTCGATTTCGCGCGCTTCAACTACATCTCGGCGTTGAAGAGCCGTGGCCTGGACACGCTGCTGAAGGACGTCGAGGCGGCGCATGCCGCCGCCTTCATCAAGCTGTCGACGCCCAAGCTCACGCGGGTGCTGGAAATGGCAGTCGAGCAGCACGCGCCGCCCAAGAACGGGCTGTTCCGTCCCAAGCCGCGCTACGCCCACCAGGGCGGCAAGAATCCGCCGGTCATCGTGCTGCACGGCAACGCGCTGGAAGGCCTGCGCGACGACTACAAGCGCTATCTCGAAAGCAGTTTCCGCAAGGCCTTCAAGCTGCAGGGCACGCCGCTCAGGATCCAGGTGAAGGAAGACAGCGGCAAGAATCCATTCGAAGGGAAAGCGCGCGCGCCGCTCACCGAGAGCGAAGCGACGCGGATGCGGCGCAAGAAGCGGGTGCGGCGCAAGGTCTATGGCGCCGACTGATTGCTCGTACGTTCGATTCCCGCGATCAGTCCAGCCAGCGCACCAGATAGAACAGCTTGAAGCCTTCGGACGAGCGCGATGGCCCGCTGGCGATGGCAGCGCGGCGGTGCCTGGCAGGATCGGCATGCGCCAGCGCTTCGGCTTCGCTGGCGTACACCTCGACCACGCCCTCGGGGAAACGCGTGCGGGCTTTGTTTGACGGCGAATAGATCACCACCGCCGACGTCCCGACGACCCTGGACTCGACATCTGTGAACAGACTGGTGGCTTGCGGCATAGGGCAGGGGGTCTCGAATGAGGCTTCTAAACGCGAAGCATCAGTGCGACGTCTTCTTGATGCTGCTGATCTTGACGGCGTGGGCGCTGGGGGTTTCGTCGGTGAAATGCGGACGCTCTTCCAGGGTGCGGCCGGTGAGTTGGGCGAGCTCGGCTTCGCGGTTGGAAATCACCACCAGGCAATCCTTGATGCCGAGCACGGTGGCTTCGGACAGCGGGCTGGGGTTGCCGTCGCGCGGCGCAGTGTCGCGCACGATGGAGGTGAGCGTCTTGCGCATCATGCGCATGAGGCGCTGTTCGTCGTGCAGGGTTTTATCGATATCCATGGGGAACTCCAGCGGTACGGCAAAGAGTTGTCATTGTCGGCGCCACGCCGGGCTTCGTCAACGCAAGCCCCTGGCGTGGACGGGGATAAAAAGTGCGACTGGGCGCATAAGAATAATGAACCGACGGCACCCGCCGGCTGATTTAAGCTAGCCGCCAGAGGAGATGCCGACATGTCAGACCCGAACACCCCCGAACCCAGCGAAGTCCGCGAAATCCGCATCAATCCCATCGTGCCGAGCGAATCGGTGCTGGTCGCCACCGCGCGCAGCATGCGTCCGAAAAAAGCCGAGGAACTGGCGCCGCGCGACACCCGCAAGCACGTCGAAACCTGCCCGTTCTGCCGCGGCAACGAGCACAAGACGCCGCCGCCGATCCTGGCCTGGCCGGATGCCGGCGACTGGCAGATCCGCATGGTGGAAAATCTCTATCCGGTGCTGGGCGACGACCGCGCGCAGGCCGGCTTCACCTTCGGCCTGCAGCAGACCATCGACGGCTACGGGCGGCACGAGGTCATCATCGACCACCACGAACACGGCATCGCCGTGCAGGACATGGCCGAATCGCACCTGGCTGCGCTGTTCGGCGTCTACCAGGCGCGCATGCGGCAGCTGTTCGAATCGGACGAGCGGCTGAAATACGTGCTGGTGTTCAAGAACTTTGGCCCGGC
This sequence comes from Thiobacillus sp., assembly GCA_036382965.1. Taxonomy (GTDB): domain Bacteria; phylum Pseudomonadota; class Gammaproteobacteria; order Burkholderiales; family Thiobacillaceae; genus Thiobacillus. Next base: position 811 of record DASVPF010000266.1, on the reverse strand, counting down.
CGCCGGCGCGTCGATCCCGCATACCCACAGTCAGGTGATCGCGATGCCGGTGGTGCCGGAAAACGTCGACGCCGAAGTGAAGAACAGCGCCGCGCATTACGCCAAGCATCACCACTGCATCTTCTGCGCGCTGATCGACGAGGCGCTGACCTTCGAGGCGACGATCTACGACCGCAATTCCGGGGCGGTGCGGCGCAAGATCAATGTCGGCCAGTACGTGGTCGAGCGCGGCGAGAAGTTCATCGCGATCAAGCCGTTTGCCAGCCGCTACGAATGGGAGGTGCACATCCTGCCGCTGGCGCACCAGGCCGACTTTCTCGACGTGCGCGGCGACGACCTGACCGATCTGGCGCGCGTGATGAAGCGCACCATGGCGCGGCTGGATGCCGTCATCGGCGGCGCGCAATACAATTTCTTCCTGCACTCGGTGCCGCACGATGCCCAGCGCGACGCGCAGGCACCGAGCTACCACTGGCACCTGGAAATCTGTCCGCGCACGTCCATCCCCACCGGCTTCGAGTTGGGGTCAGGACTGTTCGTCAACACCATCAACCCGGAACAGGCAGCCGAGCGTCTGCGGACCGTGGAGTTGTAATCGAAGCCGTGAAGCCAGTCGGCTTGGTTGGCGCGTCCGGGCGGCCCTGTTGCATGCCAGCGATTCGGATCAACTGGCAATGCAGGCGGCGCTCCAGGTTGCGTTCCTGCGCCGGCGACAGCTCGTGGTTGAAGATGACGACGTCGGCGTCGGCGGCCGCCACCCGCGCGGCGATCTCGTCGGCCTTGCCGCTCCCCACGAACAGCGCGGCGTCCG
>DASVPF010000265.1:0-1547 GCA_036382965.1 Thiobacillus sp. | reverse complement strand
ATTCAAGGCCAAGTGCCTTGCCTATCTCGACCAGGTGGCACAGACGCACGCCAGCATCACGTTGACCAACCATGGCCGCGCAGTTGCGAGGCTGGTTCCGGTGGACGAGTCGGAGCCCGCCGTATTCGGCCGTCTGGCAGGTACGGTGCAGGTGCGCGGCGACCTCATCCAACCGATTGACGAGGCCTGGAACGCCAATGCCTGATGCCGGGCTGGTGCTTGATACCCATGTCTGGCTGTGGCTCGAATCCGATCCCGAGCGCCTGGACGAAACAGCGCGTTCCCGCATCGAGCAGGCCGCGCGGCTGGGCGGGCTGTGGGTGTCGGTGATGTCGGTATGGGAGATCGGGATGCTGGTGGCAAAGGACCGTATCCGCCTCTCCATGCCGGTGGACGAGTGGGTGCGCCAGGCATCCCTTACACCCGGCATGCAGATGCTGGGGATCATCCCGGAAATCGCGCTTGAGTCGACGCGGCTGCCCGATGCGCCGCATGGCGATCCGGTCGATCGCCTGCTGATGGCAAGCGCGCGGGTTCACAATCTCACGCTGGTCACGGCGGACGAGAAAATCCTCGACTATTCTGCTCAAGGACATCTGAAAGCGCTGAAGGCGTGAACGGGATACGCATTCTCGGCATCGATCCCGGTCTGCGCCTCACCGGCTTCGGCGTGATCGAACAGACCGGCCAGAAGCTGGCCTACGTCGCCAGCGGCGTGATCAAGAGCGGGGAGGGCAGCCTGCCGCAGCGCCTCGGGGTGCTGTTTGCCGGATTGAACGAGGTGATCGCCACCTCTCCGCCCGATACCTGCGCGGTGGAAATCGTCTTCGTCAACGTCAACCCGCACTCCACGCTGCTGCTCGGGCAGGCGCGCGGCGCGGCGATCTGCGCCGCCGTGTCGCGCGAACTGATGGTGGCGGAATACACCGCGCTGCAGATCAAGCAGGCGGTGGTTGGCCACGGCAAGGCGGCCAAGGAGCAGGTGCAGGAGATGGTCAAACGCCTGCTGGCGCTGCCGGTCGCGCCCACCGCCGACGCCGCCGACGCGCTCGCCTGCGCCATCACCCACGCGCACGGCAGCCGGCTCGGCGCACACTCGACCGCGGGCTATCGCGTCAAGGGCGGGCGCCTGGTTTGAAAACTTTGTTTTCACAAGGAGGGCGCAGAGGAAAAACCAGGGTTTTCTCCGTTCTCTGCGCCCTCTTTATTCGAAAGGAACTGAATGATCGGACGTATATGCGGCACGCTCGCCGCCAAGCAGCCGCCGCAGGTGCTGGTGGACGTGAACGGCGTCGGCTACGAAATCGACGTGCCGATGAGCACCTTCTACAACCTGCCCGCGCTGGGCGAGAAAGTCAGCCTGCTCACGCATCTGGCGATCCGCGAGGATGCGCATCTGCTGTATGGCTTCGGCAGCGAGATCGAACGCGCGGCGTTTCGCGAACTGCTGAAAGTGTCCGGCATCGGCGCCAAGACCGCCTTGTCGGTGATGTCCTGCCATGTCGATTCCAACGCAAAAAATAATGCGCGATTCTAGCATTTTGGCC
>DASVPF010000264.1:0-8407 GCA_036382965.1 Thiobacillus sp. | reverse complement strand
GGCTCATGCTGGCGCCAACGGCAAACAAGCCTAGCGCCGTGAGACCGATCGAGGTGCCGAGCGCCGCGCCGTGGCCGAACAGAAAGGGCAGCAGCGGCAGCGCCGCGCCGGCAGTGAAGGCGGAAAACGACGAGATCGCCGCCACCCACGGCGAGCCGAGTTCGTCGGGATTGAGGCCGAGTTCCTCGCGTGCCAGCGTATCGAGCGCGCGCTCGGGATCCTGCATCAGGGTGTCGGCCAGCCGCCGCGCCTCGGTAGCATCCATGCCCTTGGCGGCGTAGATCAGCGCCAGTTCGGCCGCTTCTTCCTGCGGATATTCTTCCAGTTCGTCGCGTTCCAGGCCGATCTGGTATTCGAACATTTCGCGCTGCGAGCGTACCGAGACGTATTCGCCCGCCGCCATCGAGAATGCGCCGGCCAATAAGCCGGCCACGCCGGTCAGCACGATGACCGAGGGGTCGGGTGCGGCGCCGGCGACGCCATAAATCAGCGCGGCATTCGACACCAGACCGTCGTTAACGCCGAATACGCCGGCACGCAGGGCGTTGCCGGCCGCGCCATTGCGGTGGCTCTTGCCGATGTCGTCGCGTTTGAGCGGCATGGGGTGCGGCGGGTTGTGCGCATACAGCGCCATGCCGCGCACCTTCATCGCCGCCAGCACCCCGCGCATGGCGCGCGGCTTGAAGAGGCGGGTGAGCCGGGCGACGACGCGGGTGCGCAGGTCGGGCCGGAAGGCTTGCGGCGCCGGGCCGCCTTTTTGCGTGATGAGGGCCAGCCAGATGTCCGCCTGCGCGTCGGCCGCCTGCGCCAGTTCGTTGAACAGCGATTCGCGGGGGGTGCCGCGCTCGCACTCGGCCACCATGCGGTAAAGCCAGGCCGAGCGTTTTTCTTCCCGCCAGGATTCGTACGCGGAACTCACGCCTGCCTCCGGTATTGGATCGCCTCGGCGAGATGCGCGGAGGTGATGGCGTCGCTGCCGGCGAGGTCGGCCACGCTGCGCGCCAGTTTGAGTACGCGGTGATAGGCGCGTGCCGATAAATTCAAGCGGGCAATCGCCTGTTTGAGCAGGGTCTCGCCCGCGGCGTCCAGGCGGCAGAGCTGGTCGATTTCCTGCGTGCCGAGCGCGGCATTGGGCTTGCCCTGACGCTGCATCTGGCGCGCGCGCGCCACCTGCACGCGCGCGCGGATGGCGGCGCTGGATTCGCCCGCGCCGGCCTGCATCAGTTCGTCCTGCGTCAGTGCCGGCACGCCGACCTGGATGTCGATGCGGTCGAGCAATGGCCCCGAAATGCGTGCGCGGTAGCGGGCGATCTGGTCGGGCGTGTCGCGGCACGCCTGCGTGGGGTGGCCAAGATAACCGCACGGGCAGGGGTTCATCGCGGCGACGAGTTGAAACCGTGCCGGGAAATCGGCCTGTCGCGCCGCGCGCGAAATCGTGATGCGGCCCGTTTCCAGCGGTTCGCGCAGCACTTCCAGCACCTGCCGCGAAAACTCCGGCAGTTCGTCGAGAAACAGCACGCCATGATGCGCCAGCGAAATCTCGCCCGGACGCGGATTGCCGCCGCCGCCCACCAGCGCCACCGCGGACGCCGTATGGTGCGGTGCGCGGAAGGGACGGCGCTGCCAGTGCTCAAAGCGAAAGCCGCCGTTGAGCGAAGCAACCGCGGCGGCCTCCAGCGCCTCGGTCTCGTCCATCGCCGGCAGGATGCCGGGAAAGCGCGCGGCAAGCATCGACTTGCCGGTGCCGGGCGGTCCCGCCATCAGGATCGAGTGGCCACCCGCCGCGGCCACTTCGAGCGCGCGCTTGGTGGCGGTCTGGCCTTTGACGTCGGCGAAGTCGGGATAGTCCGGTGCAACGCGTGCCACGTCCAGGTCGGGCGCAGCAAGCGTGGCCTGCCCCGCCAGCCACGCGCACACTTCCAGCAGGCTCGTCGCTCCCAGCGTCTCCACCCCGCTCGCCAGCACCGCCTCGGCCGCTGAAGCTGCGGGCAGCACCAGTTGTCGGGTGGCGGCCCGGGTGGCCAGCGCCATCGCCAGCGCGCCGCGCACCGGGCGCAGTTCGCCGGTCAGCGCCAGCTCGCCGGCGAATTCGGTGTGCTTGAACTTGTCGGCGGGAATCTGCCCGGAGGCGGCGAGGATCGCCAGCGCAATCGGCAGGTCGAAGCGGCCGGATTCCTTGGGCAGATCGGCCGGCGCGAGGTTGACCGTGATGCGCCGCGCCGGAAATTCGTAGCGCGCGTTCTGGATCGCTGCGCGCACGCGGTCGCGCGCTTCCTTGACTTCGGTTTCCGGCAGGCCGACCAGGGTGAAGGCCGGCAAGCCGTTGGCGAGATGCGCCTCGACCACCACCTCGGGCGCATGCATGCCGTTCAACGCCCGGCTTTTGACGACGGCGACGGCCACTTAGTTGTTCTGCGGCTTTTCCGGTTCGGCCGGGGGCGTTTCCTGCGCACCCGATTTTTCCAGTTGAAGCAGACGCGCTTCCAGCAGCGCGAGCTTCTCGCGCGTGCGTGCCAGCACCTCGGTCTGCACATCGAATTCCTCGCGGCTCACCAGGTCGAGCTTGGCAAACCCGCTTTGCAATACGGCGCGAAGGTTTTTTTCGATATCCGCCGCCGGCGATTGGCCGAAAACGTCTTTAAGCCTGGCCGAGACCTCCTCGATCAGTTTTTGATTGAGCATCGCGCCTCCTTAGAGAATGGTTCAGTTTAACAAACCCATCATCCATGCGTCGGCCCGCTTTCTGGCACTTGTTTGGTGCAAGACAAACTCATCTTGCACCAATACCGCGCTTTGACTTTCCGGATTGGTTTCCATGATTGGCTAACATCATGAAAAACCGGGGTTTTGCTTTTGGCACGTTCTGTGCTCGGAATGTCGGGGCGGCAGCCGCGCCCATTTTTCTTCATTGACCGAAAGGGAGGAACCATGACCAAACTCAAGAAACTTACGCTCGCCGCCAGTCTCGCGAGCATCGCCAGCCTCGGAACGAATGCCGCTTTCGCCGCAGACGAACACGAACACAAGGGGGGCGAGCCCGTGATGGCCGAAAAACCAGCCGTGCCCTCCATCGGCGCGGTCATGGAAGCCACAGGGATCGACATCCATGGTTACGTCGACGCCTCCTACACGGCCTTGTCGGGCAATGGCAAGTTTATCAATGGGGTGAACAACCGCGTATTCGATTACGAACGCAATAGCTTCAACATCCAGGCGCTGGACCTGACCGTCTCCAAGCTGCCCACTGAGGGCTTCGGTGGTCTGGTCAATCTGACCGCCGGCAAAGACGCGGATGTGATTGCCTCGTACGATACCGACGGCCTATGGAACAGCCAGAAAGACAATTTCGACGTCACCCAGGCCTATTTCCACTATGCCACCGGCCCGTGGATGGTGATCGCCGGCAAATATGTCACCCTCGCGGGCGCCGAGGTCATCAAGAGCCCGAGCAACACCAACTTCTCGCGCTCCATTCTGTTCGGCTACGCGATCCCTTTCGCTCACACCGGGGTGCGCACCTTTTACAAGGCCAGCGATACGCTGACTTTGATCGCCGGGGTAAACAACGGCTGGGATGTGCTCAAGGACACCAACAGCAACAAGACCGTCGAGTTGGGAGCTTCCTTCGCGCCGTCCAAGATGTTTGCTCTCGCGGCGCAGGCCTACAGCGGAACCGAACGTGTCGCGGGCTTTGTTTCCAGCGGAACGCAAGGCCGGCGTGACCTGATCGATCTGGTCGCCACGTTCAATGCCACCGATCAGCTTGCTTTCGTGCTCAACTTCGACTACGGCGCGCAGAAAAATGCCACCCTGATCGACGGCAGCACCGGCACCGCAAAATGGATAGGCTGGGCCGGCTACATCAACTACCAGATCAGCGACAAATGGCGCACATCGCTCCGCGGCGAATACTTCGACGACCAAGACGGCTATCGCAGCGCGGTCGGGGCTGGCGAGACCTCCGGACAGAAATGGAAGGAAGCCACGCTGACCTTGGCCTATCTGCCCAACGAGCATGTCGAATTGCGCGCCGAGGTGCGGGGAGACTGGTCGGATCAGTCGGTGTTCCTGGACAGTAACGGGGTGACATCCGGAAAGGACCAACAGTCCTTCGGCCTGGAGGCCATCTACAAATTCTAACCGGAACGGCAACCCATGCGGGTTGCCGAGAGCGAGTCAATTTCGAGGAGCTTATATGAAATTCGTCACGGCAATCATCAAGCCGTTCAAGCTGGACGAAGTGCGCGAGGCGTTATCCGCCATCGGCGTCACCGGCTTGACGGTCACGGAAGTGAAGGGATTTGGGCGGCAGAAAGGCCATACCGAGCTGTATCGCGGCGCGGAATACGTGGTCGATTTCCTGCCCAAAGTGAAGATCGAAGTCGCCATCAAGGCCGAATTGCTGGAACGCGTGATCGAGGCGATCGAGAAAGCCGCCAACACCGGCAAGATCGGCGACGGCAAGATTTTTGTCACCAGTCTGGAACAGGTCGTGCGCATCCGCACGGGCGAATCCGGCCCCGACGCCCTGTGAGGAGCATGAACATGAAAAAGCTATTCGCCTCGTTGGGCCTGATGTTTGCCCTGCTGTCTCCCAACCTCGTTCTGGCTGAAGACCCGCCTGCCGCGCCTGCGGCGGAAGCGGCTGCGACCGTAACCGCGCCGGCTGCCGCGGCAGCGCCTGCTGCGGCTCCAGTCGCTGCGGCAGCCGCAGCAGCAGCGCCCGCGCCCGCACCGACCCCTAACAAGGGAGATACATCCTGGATGATCGTGGCCACCCTCTTGGTGATCATGATGTCGATTCCGGGTCTGGCGCTGTTCTACGGCGGCCTCGTGCGCAGCAAGAACATGCTATCGGTCTTGATGCAGGTGTTCGCGATCTTTGCGTTGATCACGGTGCTGTGGGCCGTCTACGGCTATTCGCTGGCCTTTACCGAGGGCAATGCCTTCATCGGCGGATTCGACCGGCTGTTCCTGAAAGGCATCTTCGATCCGGTCAGCGGTAGCGTTGCCAACGCCGCCACCTTCAGCAAGGGTGTGGTGATTCCGGAGTTTGTGTTCGTGGTCTTCCAGGCGACCTTTGCTGCCATCACCGTGGCGCTGATCGTCGGCTCCTTCGCCGAGCGCATGAAGTTCTCGGCGGTCCTGCTGTTCTCGGCCCTGTGGTTCACCTTCTCCTACCTGCCCATCGCCCACATGGTGTGGTTCTGGACCGGGCCCGACGCGATCAAGGACGCCGCCACCCTGGCGACCGAGACCGCCAAGGCGGGCTGGCTGTTCCAGAAGGGCGCGCTGGACTTCGCCGGCGGCACGGTGGTGCACATCAACGCCGGTATCGCCGGGATGGTGGGCGCCATCGTCGTCGGCAAACGGATCGGCTACGGCAAGGAATCGATGGCGCCGCACAGCCTGACCATGACCATGATCGGCGCTTCGCTGCTGTGGGTGGGCTGGTTCGGCTTCAATGCCGGTTCCGCGCTGGAAGCCGGCGGTACCGCCACGCTGGCCTTCGTCAACACCCTCAACGCGACCGCTGCCGCGGCCCTGTCCTGGACCTTCGCCGAGTGGATGCTCAAGGGCAAACCCTCCATGCTGGGTGCCGCGTCGGGTGCGGTCGCCGGCCTCGTTGCCATTACCCCCGCCTGCGGCTGGGTGGGGGTGGGTGGCGGCCTGGTGATCGGTCTCCTGGCGGGCGTGGTCTGCCTGTGGGGGGTCACCGGCCTGAAGAAGCTGCACGGCCAGGACGACGCGCTCGACGTGTTCGGCGTGCATGCCATCGGTGGCATCCTCGGTGCACTGCTGACGGGCGTGTTCAACACCTGGAAGCTGGGCGGCACGGGCATCATGGACTACGTCAAGAACGTGCCCACCGACACCAACATGATGGATCAGCTCATCATCCAGGCGCAGGCCGTGGGTACCGCCATCGTGTGGTCGGCAGTCGTGGCGTACATCTGCTACAAACTGGTGGACATCACCATCGGCTTGCGCGTGCCGGAAGAGCAGGAGCGCGAAGGTCTGGACACCTCCTCCCATGGAGAGCGTGCCTACTCGTTGTAAATCTTCTTTCTCCGATGGAAGTTGGGGCGCCCTGCGGGGCGCCCTTTTTATTGGTTCTCCGCGTCTTTCGGGGGAAGGTTGGGTTGACGGAGTAGAGGTTGGTAAATTGGCAGTCGCCAAACCATCCAACCCAACCAACATACCCCCCATGCAAGATGTTATGTCTGGCATGGTCTTCTGGGAAGGCCATGTCGTTCAATCCGTTCACGAGCAAGCCGATGGTTCGCTGCTCATCAACTTATCCGAAGACCCCCACAAGACTGCCTGTTGCGGCCAGTGTGGCCAAGCCTGCGTGCTGGTGCACGACCGACGCTGGCGCCGCATCCGTGAACGCGACTGGTTCGACCGCCGCGTCTGGCTGAGGGTGCCGGTCCGGCGCATGGACTGTCACCACTGCGGTGCGCGCGTCACCGAGCACATCGCCTGGCTGGCGGGGCATGCCCGGATCACGCGACGACTATGGGCCTGGGTGGAAGCCTTGGCCCAGATTCTGCCGATTGCCCATGTGGTCGTCACCGGGCTGCACTGGCATACCCGTCAAGGAAATCGAGCGGCTTCGCTTGCGGCCCGGCACGGCCGGTTTGAAGGACCAAATGGGCCGATCTTTTTCTGAGCGACCGCTTTCCTCAATCAAAGGAGCCGCCCATTATGGAAAGTGTTGCGTGGTGATCAATTCTGATTTGAGTGTCGGCCACGACAGAGGCGGTTGATGGGCGCAAGCCACTCGATAGCGATGATGATGCGACAGTTCGCTGCGCTTTTTTTTGTAGGGGTGTTGTTGTCGAGGATTTTTACACGGCGGGGCCCAAGGGGAAGCGGATTGGATCTTGTTCTTATAAAAAACAAGGTCTTATCAGTTTGGTTCGGTAATTGCTTTCAATCGGGTATTCGGGCGTAGTTTTACCGCTGCCGTCGCCCCTTAAAAAATAGATATGCGGCACGGTTGGAATTCACAAGGGAGCACTGGCATGACTTTCGGCTCATCACCCAAGCACGTTTTCATGGCTGGTCCGAAGACCATTCTCCGCGCAGCCGCATTTTGTTTTGGCCTGCTCGGCGTGGTGACATCAAGTTCGGCGACGATACTGACTGCAACCGGTGCGTCCTGGAAGGTGACGGCGAACGCACCCGCAGCAGCCGACTGGAACAGCAATGCGGCGTTCGACGATTCGGCATGGCAATCGGCCACTGTGCTCTACAACGTGGCCGACTATATTCCGGGCTACGTAGCGCAAGGCATATGGACTTCCGCTGGACAGTTTTCCACCAGCGAGACCCAGATGTGGGCGCGGGCAGTTTTCAGTCTCGCTACCCTACCGGTGGACGCTTTCGTCAACAACGGTTTCGATGACGACGGAGACTTGTTCATCAATGGCGTTCAAGTTGTCAGCGACCATAACGGCTTCGCCAACAACTCGTTCGCGAACATTACACCGTACCTGGTGACCGGCAATAACGTGATCGCGTTCACTGTGTCGGACAATTACCTCGTGTGGGGATACAACCACTCTGCCTGGGCGCAGGTCGACGCAAGATTCGCAGCAGTTCCGGAGCCCATGTCCATCGCGCTGGTGGGATTGGGACTTTGCGGGATGGCGCTGGCTCGGCGGCGTTCAAATTCGTAGTCGCCAAAACTGTTGCGCTGCACAGCACGGGCCGGGTTTTTTTCCCGGCCCGTTTGCTTTATATGCAGCATGACAGGATGGAATGAATGGGTCGGATGTTCCTTCCCACCAAGCCAACTGGCGCACTCATTGTCTTTTTTTGCGGGGCACCTTACTGATTAAAGGCATTGAGACAGTCTTTCAGCGAGCCGACGTTCTTCGTATCCAGGGTGCAATTGCCTGTCTTGAGCGGGCGGGCTCTGCGGCTCCCGCCGGAGTGGCTGGCCGGTATCTCCCGGACGCTGCGCGGAGGCGCTTCGGCGATGTGCAGCCTGGCCAGCTGCTTTTGTTGCTCGGCGCTGGACTTGGCGTGCTCGCTCAGCGCAAGGGCGAGCTTCCTTTCCGCCTCGGCGCGCCTGGCCTGCTCTTCGGCAAGCGCTTTGCGGGTTTCCGCGCTGGCGCGGGTGGTCTCGGCCAGCGCCGCCTGCATGCGCCGTCCTTCGGCGAGCTGCTCGCCCAGCAGGCTTTCGAGCAGCGCGTAGGAATGGGAGGTGGACTCGCCGTACTCGGCGACGGACGCCGTCAGTTTTTTCTCGGCAGCGGCGCGGCGCGCCTGCTCGTCCTCGAACGCTTTCGTGAGTTCGGCGCTGGGGCGGGTTTTCTTCGACAGTGCCGCCTCCCGGCGCTGGCTCGCCCGCAGCTGCTGGTCCAGCTGATCCTGAAACAGCAGGTACGCGCCGGCT
>DASVPF010000263.1:0-6732 GCA_036382965.1 Thiobacillus sp. | reverse complement strand
CGCTGTGGTACGAGGACGGTGACATCACCGGGTTGCGCGTCACCGCGCCCCCTTCGTCACCGACCGGTTACTGGGTCAACTGGCCGCCGTGGACGTGCAGCGCGCCCCACTCGGCGCAGCGGTGCAGCTCGGGCACGGCCTTGCCGGGATTCAGCAGGGAGTCCGGGTCGAACGCGGCTTTCACGTCATGGAAGCGCGCGAGTTCGGGCGCGGCGAATTGCGTGCACATCTGCTTGATCTTCTCCACGCCGACGCCGTGCTCGCCCGTGATGGTGCCGCCGACTTCGACGCACAGTTCCAGGATCCTGCCGCCGAAGGCCTCGGCGCGGGCGAGTTCGCCCGGCTGGTTGGCGTCGAACAGGATCAGCGGATGCAGGTTGCCGTCGCCGGCGTGGAACACGTTGGCCACCGCCAGCCCATATTCCGCGGCCATTTCGCTGATGCGGCGCAGAACGTGCGGCAATGCGCCGCGCGGAATGGTGCCGTCCATGCAGTAGTAGTCGGGCGCGAGACGGCCCACCGCCGGAAACGCCGCCTTGCGCCCGGCCCAGAACCTGAGGCGCTGTTCCTCGCTCTCGGCGGTGCGGATTTCAATCGCACCCGACGCGGCGAGCACCTCGTGCACGGTGAAGATGTCGTCCGAGACTTCCTCGTTGACGCCGTCGATCTCGCACAGCAGCAGCGCTTCGCAGTCGAGCGGATAGCCGGCGTGGACGAAGGCTTCCGCGGCCTGGAGCGCGAGCCGGTCCATCATCTCGAGGCCGGCCGGGATGACGCCGGCGGCGATGATGTTGCCGACCGCGGCGCCGGCTTTCGCCACGTCGTCGAACGCTGCCAGCACCACCTGCGCGCGCTCGGGGCGCGGCAGCAGCTTGACGGTGACTTCGGTGATCACGGCCAGCATGCCCTCCGAGCCGGTCAGCAGCGCCAGCAGGTCGAAACCCGGGGAATCCAGCGCGTCGCTGCCGATTTCGAGCAATTGTCCGTCGATGGTCCAGGCGCGCAGCGCGAGGAGGTTGTGCACCGTCAGACCGTATTTCAGGCAGTGCACGCCGCCGGCGTTTTCCGCCACGTTGCCGCCGATCGAACACGCGATCTGCGACGACGGATCGGGCGCGTAATACAGACCGTATACCGCGGCGGCTTCGGATATGGCGAGGTTGCGCACGCCGGGCTCGACCGTTGCGGTGCGTGCCAGCGGGTCGATGGCCTTGATGCGGTTGAGCCTGGACAGCACCAGCAGCACCGCGCCGTCGACCGGCAGGGCGCCCGCTGCCAGCCCGGTGCCGGCGCCGCGTGCCACCACCGCGACCTGATGCCGATGGCATAAGCGCAGGATCGCCGCCACCTGCGCCTCGTTGTCCGGCAGCGCGACCACGTCGGGCGTGTTGCGGTAAGCGGGGAGGCCGTCCGATTCGAACGGTCGCGTGTCCTCCGTTGCCGTCAGCAGGGATGCGGGCGGCAGCAGTTGCCGCAACCGGGCGACGAAATCAGCATTCATGACGAGGCGAATTTGGTTTCAAGCGGTGCATTTCCCATCGCGCAAAGCGCGTGAGCCCGAACTGTAGGGCGCCTGTCCCTCAGGTGCAAATACGACCCCCTGTCCTGCGCGGTTATTCGCTGACCGGTTGCATCGGTTGGCTGTGCTGTCGGGACGGATTTTTCGACCCGGACGCTTGCTCCGCGACGTTTTTCTTGGCACTGTGCGGCCATGACTGCTGTCCTCGTTTCCCCCGCTGCCACCCGTTATCAGATTGCTGCCTGGCTGATGATGGCGGCAGGACTCTTTCTCACGCTGGAACTGCATCTGTTGCCTGCATTGCTGGCCGGTCTGCTGGTGGTGCAGCTGGTGCATTTGCTGGCACCGCGTTTTGTCGTTGGCCGCCTCGACCACAGCTGGGCAAAAGTCCTGGTGGTGTCGCTCATCACGCTGGTCGTGCTGGGTGCGCTGGCCGGATTTAGCACCGGCGCGATCCTGTATCTGCGCACCGAAGGCAGTCTCGCCGGCTTGTTGAGCAAGATGGCCGAAATCATCGAGAACTCGCGCGAACTGTTGCCGCAATGGGCAGCGGCGTGGCTGCCGCAGGGCGACGAATCGGTCATCCGCAGTGTCCTGGTCGAATGGCTGCGCACCCATGCAGAGGAGATCCGCAAGCTCAGCGGCGATGCCGGGCGCATTCTCCTGAACGTCATCGCCGGCCTCGTCATCGGCAGTTTCATTGCCCTGCGCGAAGCGTGCCCGCTGCAGACGCTGGCGCCGCTGGCACAGGCCTTGTGCGAGCGCGTGCACCGTCTGGGCGAAGCCTTCCGCCGCGTGGTGTTTGCGCAGGTGCGCATTTCAGCGCTGAATGCGCTGCTGACCGCGGTTTACCTGCTGGTGATCCTGCCGTCATTCGGCGTGCATCTGCCCTTCACCAAAACCATGATCGTCGTCACCTTCATCGTCGGCCTGCTGCCGGTGCTGGGCAATCTGGTGTCCAACTCGATCATCGTCATCATTTCCTTGTCGCATTCGCTGCACGTCGCAGCCGCCTCGCTGGGTTTCCTGATCGTCATCCACAAGCTCGAATATTTCGTGAATGCCCGTATCATCGGCGGACGGATCCAGGCGAGCGCATGGGAACTGCTGATCGCCATGCTGGTGATGGAAGCCGCCTTCGGCGTGCAGGGCGTCATCGCCGCGCCGATCATTTACGCCTATATCAAAAAAGAACTGTCCGACCGGGAGCTCATCTAACAATGTCTATGTCCAACGACACCGAATCGCTCGTCATCACCGCCTGCGGCGAAGACAAAATCGGCCTGGTGGAAGGCTTTAGCCGCCGCATTGCGGATAGCGGCTGCAACATCGAGGAATCGCGCATGGCCGCGCTCGGCGGCCGCTTTGCCCTGCTGATGCGGGTGACCGGAAGCTGGGATGCGCTGGCCAAGCTGGAAGCGCGCCTGCCGGCGGTGGGCGAGGAGCTCGGGCTGTCCATCATCCAGCAGCGCACCCGCCCCATCCGCTCCGACAAGCCGCTGATTCCCTACACCGTCGAGGTGGCCGCGCTCGACCAGCCCGGCATCGTCAACAGCCTCGCCAATTTCTTCGCGCGGCTGCACATCAACATCGAGGCGCTCGACACCGAAACCTACCCGGCGCCGCACACCGGCGCGCCGATGTTCGCCGTGCACATGACGCTCGGCATTCCCGCCGACGCGCACATCGCCACCCTGCGCGGCGATTTCCTGGATTACTGCGACGACCAGAATCTGGACGCGACCTTCGAGCCGGTGCGGATGTAAGGCGGGCGATGGCGCCGCAATCTGGCGCCATCGCCCTTATTCGTCGGCGCTGACGCTGAGTTCGATGTACACCATCGGCATGACCTCGTTCTCCGGCTTGTTGCGCGGCTGACTGCGCACCAGCGCTGCTTCCACGCGCGCGGCCTGCAGGGCGGCACGGTCGATCACGGCGGGATACAGGCGGCAATGTTTCTCGATCATCTCCGCCTGCTGCCGGGCGCAGACTTCGAGCGTGCCGCGGGTGGCCGGGTCGAGATGCGGCAGCAGCAGCATCCACGGCGCCTGCCAGGCGTGATAGTCGTGCACCAGCCGCGTGTGCGCCGCATCCATGCCGGCGGTGGCGACGAACAGCGGCGGGAAAGCGTCGGCATCGAGCACGCGTCCGCGCAGGGCGGCGCCACCCTGCAGCGTATGCAGTCCCAGGCCGGCGCCGTCGTCGGAACGGCGGAACCACTGCACCACGCCGCTGGCGAGGCGGTTCACGTAGCGCGTCAGATACGTCGCGGCGGGCTCGTCGAGGCCGGCAATCGCCGCGCTCTGGAATTGTTCCTGCGCCGCCAGGCCGGCGCGCCAGTCGAGCGGCGGCTTGGTGTCGGTTTCGCTGTCGGTGCGCACGCTATGCAGGAGCGCCAGCGGCTGGTCGTGCCGGTCGAGCAGCCAGAGCTCGAATTGATCGTGAAAGGCGAACGGCACTTCGCCGTGAACCCGGAGCAGATGCTCGTACACCACCGCGCCCATGTTTTCCAGACGCTTGAAATCGTCCGACGGAAAAAGCGGCCCGCGTTTGAGGCCTTTTTCCGCCGACCAGCGGCCGTAGCGGATGTCGGAAATCTGCGCGCGCCGCCCCGCGCGGCCCAGGCCATCGAGCAGTGCGTCGTTGGCGACATAGATGTCCCACTCGATGCCGTCGGTCGTCACCGCTTCGGCCGACTGGTAGCGAATGATGTGCACCACGCCGCGAAACGGGTTGAGCAGGCGTTGCGCATAGCATTCGATCTGCATAGGCGGTCCTCGGGTTGACTCAGGCGGTGTGCGGACTTGGCGCCGTTAGCATAGCAGCGGCGCCCCCGGGATGTCTCGATCGGGCGCCTCGTGCAACGCGTCCGGGTAAAAAAATCATGCGCGCGGCCTTCAGTCCTCGCGGCCACTGCCGATTGTTCTGCTGATATCCAAGAATTTGTCGGGGAGGAACGCAGCGTGCTGAATCGTCTGGTAGGAATGTGGTCGGGCAAGGATAACGTGGCGACGCCGCCACACCCCGCTGCGCAGATCAAGAAGGAGAGCGCCGTCCCCAAGCCGGCTTCCCCGGCTGCGCCGGAGACCAAAGCCCCGTCGGTGATGCGCCGCGAGGCCATGCTCGGCCGCGACCAGAAGGTGGCGGCCTACACCTTCATGCTGCGCCGCGCGGTGGACGATCCGCTCGACGCGACCCTGCCCGACGTGCAGCGTCTCTACGACGAGACCCTGCTGGGCAATCTTCAGCGCATGGATATTGCGCGCCTGCTCGGGCAGCGTCTGGCGTTCGTCCCGCTTGCGCCGGCCAGCCTGTCGCTGCCGCTCCTCGAAGGCTGGCCCGCCAGCGGGATGGTGTGGCTTCTGCACCTCGATGCCCAGACCGCGGTCGACGATGCCCAGCTCGCCCGCATGGCCGAACTGAAGGCGCGCGGATTCAACTTCGCCGTCCAGGCCGAGGCGGCGATCCGGCCCGAACGGCACGCGCTGCTGCAGCACGCCGACTACGTGCTGATGGACGTCAGCAGCGAGGACATTCCCGCCATCACCGCGCAAATGGCGGCCGTCTCCAAGGTGGCCGCGGGCAAGCATTTTGTGGCGACCGACGTGCAGACGCTGGAAGCCTTCCACATGTGCCACAAGCTGCAGTTCGCCTTGTTCATGGGGCCGTTCATCACCCGCCGCGAAACCCTCGACAGCCCGGCCATGGGCCCGTCGCGCGCCAAGGTGCTGGATCTGATGAACCGGGTGCGCACCGGCGCCGAACAGCCCGAACTGGCCGCCCAGTTCCGCCACGACCCGGCGTTGTCGGTGCGCCTGCTGCGCTACGTCAATTCGCCCGGCATGGGGCTGATGAACAAGGTCGGCGGCATCGAACAGGCGCTGATGGTGATGGGGCAGGACAAGCTCTATCGCTGGCTGACGCTGATTCTGTTCACCGGCGGCAAGACCCAGGATCTCGACCAGGCGGTGCTGGAAAACGCCCTGGTGCGCGGCCGCGTGGCCGAACAGCTGGCCGGGCGCGCGCTGTTCGCCAAGGCGCGTGACGAGATCTTCGTCGCCGGGCTGTTCTCGCTGCTCGACGTGGTGATGCGTATGCCGATGGAGCAGGTGCTGAAGCAGATCAGCCTGCCGGCCGAAATCACCGAAGCCATCACTGCCGGTCGCGGACCGTATGCGCCGTACCTGGCGCTGGCGATCGCCTGCGAGCAGGACGACCAGAGCAGTCTCGAAGCGCTGGCCAAACAGATCGGACGCGACGTGGCCGACATCAACGGCGTGCACATGGACGCGCTGCTGTGGGCGCAAGAGCTGTCCGCCGACGTATGAGCTGATGGCGACCGCTTCCGGCCGCGCCGCCGCATGGTGGGTCTACATGTTGCGCTGCGCCGACGGCTCGCTCTACACCGGCGTCACCACCGACGTCGCCCGCCGCGTCGCCGAACACAATGGCGATGGCAGCCTCGGCGCACGCTACACCCGTCCCCGGCGCCCGGTCGAACTGGTTTATGTCGAAGCCGCGGCCGGCCGTGCCGCGGCCTTGCGTCGCGAAGCCGCGATCAAGCAACTCGACCGTGCGCGCAAGCTGGCGCTGTGTGCCCCGCCTCCTACCCCTCAAAATCGCTGAGGCCGTTCAGGCGCACCTGCAACTGCGCCAGGGCTGCGTCGACGGCACGCCGGCCGGCCTCGATGGCAACGCCGGCGCGGTGAAATTCCATCAGCCCCAGATCCGCGAGCAGCGGCGTCACCAGCACGTCCGCCGGCTCGCCGGCCAGCCGGCTGCGCGTGATCAGGACCTGCATGATGTTGAGGCTGCTGGCCAGCACGCCGAGCATGGCGGGCGGCCTGAGCCCGGTGTCGTGATCGATGCCGAACTGCGACATGCCCGTCTGGATGCGCGCCATCACCGCGGCGGCCAGGGTTTCGGAATCGGTCTTGGCGCGCGTGCGCGGCGTTTTGGCCGGCTTGGGTTTGAGGTGGCGGCCCAGCAGGTCGGCGTTGAGGTCGACTGCGATCACGAGATCGGCTCCCATCGCGCGGCACAACGACACCGGCACCGGATTGACCAGTCCGCCGTCGACCAGCCAGACGCCGTCGCGCCGCGCCGGGGACGGGTGTAGCGTGCGCCGAGGCTGCCATCGCCATTGTGTTCGGCGACGCGGCGGGCGACGTCGGTGGTGACGCCGGTGTAGAGCGAGCCGTCGGCGCAGCGCA
>DASVPF010000262.1:0-1789 GCA_036382965.1 Thiobacillus sp. | reverse complement strand
CCGACCAAGGGGCTGACCCTGCCCTTCCTGTCGTTCGGCGGCAGCGGCATCGTCGCCAACTGCCTGGCAGTCGCCGTGCTGCTGCGCATCGATTGGGAACACCGGCAGATGATGCGGGGAAAAACCTTCTGATGGCTGCCGCCAACCGCACCCTCATGGTGATGGCCGGCGGTACCGGCGGCCACGTCTATCCGGCCCTCGCGGTGGCCGATGCCCTGCGCGCGCGCGGCTGGAACGTGTTCTGGCTCGGCACCCGCGCCGGGCTCGAAGCGCGCGTGGTGCCGGCGGCCGGCATCGATATGGTGTGGGTATCGATGGGCGGCGTGCGCGGCAAGGGCGTGTTGAACAAACTGCTGTTGCCGGCGATGTTGTTGCTCGCCTTCTGGCAAAGCCTCGCCGCGATTCTCAAGCGCCGCCCGGACGTGGTGCTGGGCATGGGCGGCTACACCGCCTTCCCCGGCGGCATGATGGCGAGCCTCGTCAACAGGCCGCTGGTCATCCACGAACAGAATTCCGTCGGCGGCCTCACCAACCGCGTGCTGGCTTGCCTCGCCGATCGCGTGCTGACTGCGTTCCCCCAGGTCTTCACCCATGCGCACGACAAACCCATTCCCTGCCGCCGCGTGGCGACCAAGTGGGTGGGCAATCCGGTGCGACCGGACATTACGACGGCGGCGCCGGCGAGCCGCGCCGATCGCAGCGGCCCGCTGCGCCTGCTGGTGGTCGGCGGCAGTCTCGGCGCGCAGGCCCTGAACGAACGGGTGCCGCAGGCGCTGGCCTTGTTGCCCGCGGCGCGTCGCCCGCGGGTGGTGCACCAGTCCGGCCGTCAGCATCTCGATACCCTGCGCGCGAACTACGCCGCCGCCGGCGTCGAGGCCGAGGTGCGCGACTACATCGAGGACATGGCCGTCGCCTACCGCGACTGCGACTTCGCCATCTGCCGCGCCGGCGCGATGACGGTGGCCGAACTCGCCTGCGCCGGCGTTCCCGCGGTGCTGGTGCCCTTTCCCTTCGCGGTGGACGACCACCAGACCGGCAACGCCGAATTCCTCAGCGCGGCCGGTGCAGCCTGGCTGGTGCAGCAGAAGGACCTGAGTGCGGAAAAACTGGCGGCGCTGATCGGCGGACTCGATCGCGCTACGCTCGCCGCCATGTCGGACAGGGCGCGCGCACTGGCGAAACCCGATGCTGCCAGCGCCGTGGCGGATATCTGCGAGGGGATGGTAAATGGCTGAAAGATTTTTCTACCGCAGAGGACGCGGGGGGCGCGGAGTAAACCTGCCGCATGATTTTCCCTCCGCGTCCTCCGTGGTTAAGGATTTTGGAGTTTGGATTTGAAACACGCCGTCAAGCACATTCATTTGATCGGTATCGGCGGCGTCGGCATGAGCGGCATCGCCGAGGTGCTGCTGAATCTGGGCTATGCGGTATCGGGCTCGGATCTGGCCGACAACGCGGTGACGCAGCGGCTCGCCAGCCTGGGTACGCGCATCTGCCACGGCCACGCGGCAGACAACGTCGCCGGCGCCGATGTGATCGTCGTCTCGACCGCGGTGCAGGAGACCAACCCGGAAGTGGTCGCCGCGCGCGAGAAAAAGATTCCCATCGTGCCGCGCGCGTTGATGCTGGCCGAACTGATGCGCCTGCAGCGCGGCATCGCGATCGCCGGCACCCACGGCAAGACCACCACCACCAGCCTGGTCGCCAGCATTCTCGGCGAGGCCGGCATGGACCCGACCTACGTCATCGGCGGCAAGCTCACCGCCGCCGGCACCAATGCGCGGCTGGG
>DASVPF010000261.1:0-13071 GCA_036382965.1 Thiobacillus sp. | reverse complement strand
TATAGCCCACCGCATGGCGCGTGGTGATGGGCTCGAAGTCCTGCACGCCCCCGCCCGTTACATCGGCGGGAACGGCAGGACTCGCGATAGCCGCATAGGGATCAGCGGCGTTCGCTGTCACGGGAGAGGAGAACGAGGCGTATGGGTCAGCCATCAGTGCCTAACCCTCGGCACGCCATCCATGCCGACAAAGGAAGTACCTGGGGGCAATTGCGCCGCCTGTTCGGGAGACAAGCGCGGGCCGTTAGCGGCCGTGGTCGGCGGTGGAGCAGACGGCGCAGCCTGCGCGCTCGGGGCCGCTGCTTTGGCGCCGCCAAGGATTCGCTGTGCGCCTTCGTGCGGGATGAAGCCGTTCTTTTGCGTATACTGGCCCGCCTGCCCCGAGAGAATGCCGGCGTAGGTATCGCGGACCTGCTGGAGCTTCTGGACGATCACGTCGGGGTTGTCGGCGGCGCTCGGCAGCAAGGCCACCAGTCGCTTGAATTCGCCTTCCGTCACCGCCGCACCGCTTCGGGCCAGCAACAACTGCGAATTGATATCCGCCAGCAAGGCGCGTGCTTTCACGCCAGCCGGGTCGATCTCCTGCGCGATCAGGTCGCCCGTCTGCCCGAGGTTGCGCGAGAGGAAGCCCGCCGCTCGCCCGCTCGGCTGCACGTCGGCGGTGGGGTTTTTCATCACGTCAATGGCTTTGTCGATCGTGTTGATCGCCTGCACGTTCTTGGAAATCGTCTCGTTTTCGGTGCCAGGGATCGGTCGGCCGTGGCCCTGGATTTGCGTCACCACGTTGCCGCCTGGGATCTGCGTCTGCGTGACGTTCGCCGGCAGCGGCGCGGCGGCCGGCGCGGGTGCTGCGGCCTGCGATGGCGCGCCCGGAGCGGCCGGAGCGGCCGGCGGTGCGCCTGCGGGTGCCTGCGCTACGCCCGCCGGCTGGGCGTTTCCGCCGTAGGTCGACGGCCGGAACATGCTGGTATCCATCGGCGGCACAACGGTGATCTGGCCGCTTGCCGGATCAACCGCCGTGCGCGGCTTGCTCACGTAAGCAAGAGCCGCCGCATATTCCGGCGTTGACTGATCGCCCGTCAGCAGAATGTTCATCATCTGGTTTTCAAGGCCGTTGCCGGCAAACGGTCCCTGCGGTCCGCCCTCCTTCGGCGCGTTGCGCTGGGGCATCGGAATGAAGGTCCGCGTTCCGTCTGCCAACTGAATGAGGACGTTCCCCTCTTTCACGAAGGGCTCGCCTTTGGCCTTGTTGCCGACGAAGCGCGCGCCCGGGGGAAGCTGTATGCCGCGCAGAAGGTCGAGCGGCGATGGGCCGGCAAGCGCGGGCGGCGGTATATCGGCAGCGTCGGGCATGGGTGCCATAGAGGGCGAACCCTGGAAATCAATGCCACTTGGCAGCCCATTGAAGCCGGCAGGCGCAACGCCGCCCATCCCGCCAAACCTGCGGCTGAAGTCCTGCCCGTAGCCCGCGACGGTGGTTCCCAGCACGTCCTTGGCGTTGGGATTGTTCATCCCGCCCTCGCCGGCGAACCACGCCCGGGCGGCACCCTCGGGGCCGTACTTGTCGAGCAATTGGCCGAATTTCAGCTTGTAGACCGCCTCTTGCGCTTGCGGATTGGCAAGGAATTCCTGCGGCGTCATCGGCTTGCCGAGGGCTTCCTGCGTCCATGAGGGAATGTTGGCGCCCATCACCTGATACTTGCCGTATGCGCGATCACCGGCCTTGTTCGCTACGGGCCCAAGTGCATCGTATCGCCCGCCGCTCTCCTGCCCTGCAGAGGCTTGGGAAGCGCGATTGATGACGTCGCTGGTGCTGGGCTGCGGAGGCGACAAAGCGGCCTGCGGGGCGGCGGCGGCGGGTGCCGTGGCGTCGGTGGCAGGATTGGCGCCCGCGGCAGGCGCGGCGGTTCCGGCCGCCGGCCCCAGCGGTCCCATCTCGCCCTCATGTTGCTTCAGCACGTCGAGATAGTGGCCCGCCTGCGCCGCGTGGAACTGGACGATGCGCTTGGCGTCCGGCCCCCACACGTCCGGCAAGTCCTTCCCGTAACCCTGCGCCTTGAGCTGCTGCACGGTCGTGGCATAAGCGGCCGGCTGCTCCTCTTCGGGCAGGGCAAGGAGCCCCGTCGCGGCATTGGCCGTATAGGTCGCCGCGTCCTTAATCTGCTGGCGCTGCTGCTCGCTCAGCTTTTGCTGCTGCACGAACTGACGATTTGCCGCCGAGTCGTCGAGTGCCTGCTGGCTGATCTTGAGCCGCGCCTGAACGTCCGCCCGCTGGTTCTGATGGTTCAGGACATTGAGGGCGAAGGTCGGGTTAAGCTTGGCAAGCTCAGAGAGCGCATTCTGATCACCGGACAGGGCGCCGGGGATGTACTGCTGGCTCTGCTGCTCGCGTTGGTATTGGTCATCGAGCCGCCTTTGCCGGGCGCGCTCAAACTCCATCATAGCGTCCGACCGCTGCAACTGCATGATGGGCAGGAGGCTTTCGGCGATGTTCGGGAAAACTATGCCGGCCATGTTAATACCGCGCGCTGCCGTAGGGTTGCGCGTAGGAACTAGCGGGCGAATACGAACTGCCTCCGCCGCCCATGCCCCGGCCGCTGAACAGGTAGCCGGCCATCAGGGCATTGTTGATGCCACTGCCGATGCCGGATGCCATGTCGTTGGCGCCCTGCGACGTGAAGTTGCCGGCATTGGTGGCGCCGGTCATCAGGGCGTTGTTGCCGCCTTGGACCAATCCCGAGTTGACGCCATTGAGCGCGTTGACGGAATTGGAGCCGAGGCCCGCGCCCTGGAAAAGCTGGCTAAGGGCGTTCTGATAGCGCTGGTTGGTCCGGTTCCACCAGTTGCCGTATTCGTTGCTGGCGAAGTTCTGGTTGTAGTCGGTGAGGCCCTTCGCCTGCGCACCAGACAGCAGCATGCCCCTGGATGCGGCAGACCGATCGAGCGCCTTGCTGCCTTCACTCAGGCGGAATTCGTAGCCGGGATCTGTCTGGAACGTGTCGGAGACCGCCGGTCCAGTGCCGTTGATGTAGCTCTTGAGTTGCGCGATGGCGTTGGTCTGCGCGTTGGGATCGGTCTCGAAATTGTAGGTCGCGCCCTGCCCGCCATGATTCCAGAGCGTGCCGTAACCCATGAGAGCGCCGAGCAGTCCGGCCGAAGACTGGCCGAGCGACATATACGGCGAGGCATCGGAGCGGTTCGATTGCGCTTGGCTCTGCTGGAAGGCAAGAGCCTGCTGGGCCGCCTGCTGCGAGGCTTGCGCCGCAGCGTCCGCCCCGCTCTTCCCCATCATGCCGCCGAGGATAGAGC
Source organism: Thiobacillus sp. (assembly GCA_036382965.1). Classification (GTDB taxonomy): domain Bacteria; phylum Pseudomonadota; class Gammaproteobacteria; order Burkholderiales; family Thiobacillaceae; genus Thiobacillus. The sequence continues at coordinate 9,762 of DASVPF010000261.1, read as the reverse complement.
CACCGGCGGAAAGCGCGCCGCCGATGAGTCCCATTGTCGAGCCGATCATGCCGCCTCCCGTCCAAAGCTCTTCCAAAAGAGCTTCTCCATCGGGAAGTAGCCGCGCTGCCGATAAAGCCGGCTGAGCGCTTCGCTGCGCAGTCCCTCTTCGGCGCTCATGCTGAACAGCACAACGCCGCGTTCAATCGCTGCCGCCTCAAGTTCTTTCATCAACTTGCTGCCGAGCCCGAGGCGGTGGGCCGGTTCGCAATACCAAAACAGTTCCTGCGCGGTAAGAACGCTGCGGTTCCAGTAGGCCGGCGCAATCCCCGCTGCAGCCATGCCCACAACCCCGTTGTCGTCCTTGTCGGCCACCAGCAGGATGCCGTTGGCGATCAGCGCGCCACAGGTGAAGGCGAAGCTCTCTTCGTCGAAATCGGCATGCTTGTCCCAGCCCGCCTCGATGAAAAAGGCGTGGCCCATCTCCATGAGCCGCTGCACGTCGGTGGGAACCGCGGGGCGGATCATTTGACGAGCGCCAGGAACGACGTTGAAGGATAGCCGGTCACCGGGTCCGCGATCTGGTTGCTGGCGTTGGGCGCCTTGCCCAAGACCTTGAACAACAGGGCGCAGATCGTGCGCGTCGGGTAGCCGTTCCGGTCGATGATCGGCGTCGAAGCGAGAAGGTGCGGACTCGTCGCTGCACGCAGGGAATTGAATTGCGTCATAAATATGCGCGTCGGCCTGCCCGCCTGATCGACAATAGGGGTGGTCGGGTCCAGCATCAGTTCACCAACTGCTCTAGTTCATAGTTGGCGCCGTAGATGGCGACCTTCACGGGATCAGCGATGGAAAGCTCGACCACGCCATCGCGGAACATACCGAGTTGATGCCAGTGGGCCCGGTTGCGGGTGATGCCCGTGGCGCCGAGCGTCGCGGTCTTGTAGTTGCCGAACGTCCGGCCACCGTCCTTGGACATCCGAAGCATAGCCTGCGGGCTCGATCCCTGCCCCGTGTTCAGGCCCACGCCCAACTCGCACTCCATCTCGACTTCTTTCAGGATGCCGCGGTTGCCGTTGGGATAGAGCGGCATGGAGGTGACCGCGCGGCGGATCTGCGTCGTGCCGTCCAGGTAGGTATCAAGGTCCAGTTCGTAGACGCCGCCCGCCATGGTGCCTGCCAGCGTCTTGCCGAAGGCGGTGAATATGCAGTTCACATTCCACGCCGCATTGGAAACGTCGGTCCCATACTGCCGCTCGTGCCAAAGCTGCGTCGCCGCATCGAAACAGAGCGTGCGCGCCAGCGTCGGCAGCGTCAGGACGTAGAAATGATGTCCGCCAATGACATGCGTCATCGCGAAGGCATCCGACACGGTACCCGACCGCAGGACTTCCTCGACCGCATGGGTCGAGATGCGCATCGGCTGATAGCCGTTGGCGCGGTAAATGATACGATCGTTGCCCAGCCAGAATACGGAGTTATCCATCAGGATGGCCGACAAGCTCGCACCGATGCCGCGGTCCATGAGCGAGCCGGGAATCTGCGTGAACGGGAAAGGCGTTGATCCAGTATCGGTCCAGACCTCGATGGACTTGCTGCCGAACAGCCACACCTCTTTGTGGTTGGCCAGCACGCGCAAGAGGCCATCCGGGCTGCTTTCCGCCGTCGCGAAGTCCAAGGCAGCGTAAGTGCTGAAATCCAGCAGGCCGGACAGAAACCACTGCCCCGTGGTGGCGTTGGTGTTAAGCACGCCAAAGCCGTCGATATAATCGATACTCAGTGCGCCCGTGGCCGGAAAATCCGCATCCGTCACTTTCGTGACCGTGGTCCCGGTGATGTAGAAAACGTCCGTACCGACCAGCATCCCGACCTGCACGCCATTGTCGGTCATCATGGCGGTGCCCGTCGCAACGGGCGTGTCACCCGTGCAGATGAGCGAATTGCCGCTGCTGTCTACGCGATAAACGCTCTGGCCCGACAGGACGTAGGCGTAGCCCAACGCCTCGCGACCCGCCCTGATCGTGCCGCTGCCCACCGTGGCGAACGTCTTCTGGCCGGGCGTGCCGTAGAGCACCCATTGCGTGATCGAGCCCGCCGCCGCCTGTTCGGCGTAGAGGTTCACCAGACGACCGGCATTGAGCGGCCGGGAGCGTCCACTGGCGAGGCCGAGGGCGATGGGCGAACGGGCCATCAGATGTTCCGCAGGTTCAAGCCGGTGATGCGGCGGCGATCGAGGATGCCTTCATCCGTCTGCCCGACCGGGACCTTGTAGTAGTAGCTCTGCAACGCAGTCCGGGAGCGGTGGACCTGCAGTTTCTGGTTATCGGTCAGCGTCTTGCCGTATTCGTCCGCGAGTTCGTCGCACAGCATCCAGCCCACGCTGCGCAGCAGGAAGTCCGGCACGTTGACCGTGTCGGTGTCGATCAGGTCGGTGTGATCGTACTGGATGCCCTCGGCCTCGAAGCCGTTCATCATGTCGTTGAGCACGGTCAGGCCGCGCACGAACTGCTCGGCAGTCGGCGCTTCGTCCTCCGACAGCACGGCGATCCGGTGGAAGGCGTCTTCGATCAGGTAGCGGGCGGTGCGGGTTGCCATCAGGTTGAATTCCAAGGCCGGATGCGAAAGCGGCCCTCATTGATGAGGTAGGTTTGCGCGCTGGCGGTGGTGATCCAGGATTGGTGGAGGTAGTCGCCCGGCGTCATAAACTGCGTATCGACCGCGGAAATCGCCACGGTGAAGATGCCGTTGGTCGAGTCGCTGATGGTCGCCGTCTTGCTGAGGCTCGTTCCCGACGAATCCTTCTGGTACGGCGGATGCCCGATGCGCCATTGGATCGTGGCGCCCGTGAGGCTGAGCGGCAGGTTGGATTGATCACGCGCATAGAGCGTCAGCGTGCGGTCCTCGCCCTCATAGACCCGGAGATTGGCTATGGTAGGCATCAGACGGTAGCACTCACGGTCGCGCTCACGGTCGCGGGCGCGGGTGCCGTTACGGTGTAGCCAAGAGCCACCAAGGCCGACACGAGCGCATCGGCCGGCTGCGGCGTGGTTTGCAAGGTGAAGCCCTTGTTGGAGAGAATCTCGTACAGGGCCTGCGCCAGGTCCTTGGTAGACGACCTCTGCGACAGCAGACGGCGCCATTCCTCGGCCGCGCGGTTGAATTCCCTCTGCGTGGCGTCATCGAAGGTCATCAGTCGGCCCCCATGTGTGCGGGAACGGCCCCGTTGCTGCGGCGCATCTGGCGCTTCATGGCCCGCGCGCTCTTGGGCTTCGCGGCCGCCGCCTTCTTCTCTTCCATCGCCTTGTGCATGGCCGTGAGAGCCTCCATGATGGGCTCCTTGGACGCCTTCAGGCCCTCCACTAGCGTTGCGTGCTGGGATCGGATGGCCTCCTCTTCCATGTATTCGGCCTGCTCGTGGACCGGGATCTCACAGACCGTCTCGAAGAACGGCATCCATGCGTCAGACCCGTGTACCGTGTTCCAGCACTGCGCCGCCCAGTCTGGGAACGAGACGCGCACGTCGTTGGCGCTCTTCTTCTCGTCGCTCACTTCGATGAAGGTCAGCCCGTCGTCCGCATCGGGGACATAGACGTCCTTCGGCATGTAGTAGGGCAGCATCGTGTCCATCGCGTTGAACAGATGGATCGGTGACCGTGCCGTGGCCTCGGGTGGCAGATACACGGCATTCATGTGGCAGCAGAAGGCGTAGAGCTTGTCCTTGCCGGTCCACATCAGGAAATGCGAGTTCGGCATGTCGTTGCCCAGAATATCGACCCCGTTCATCGTCAGGCCCCTGATCTGCTTGTGCAGATGCTTCCAGCCGATGCTGCCAAGGTCGCGATCGGGGATGGCTAGGGAACTGTCGGGTTGTCGGAACTTCTCTAAGTCGGACAGGGCCGCGTGAATGTCCGCGCTGATCCCCGTCTGCGCGATGCCGGCGCCGGGATGCTTCTCGGCCAGGCGGAAGACGTTCTCGAAATACGCCTCGGCGTGGATATGGTCGGGATGCAGCGCATGGAACGCCATGCCCCAGCGGCCCGCCATCTGGATCGAAAGCTGCTGGCAAGCACCGAGAAGCCAGTACTTGTTGAGCGGCATGTCGTTGATCTTGTCCATGACATTGGACGGCACGACGTAGACCAGCGTTTCGATCCCGCTATTCGTCATGTCGCGTGCGAGGTTCCAGAGCCCGGAGAAACTTGCTTCGTTGGTGAACAACACGATCCGGCACCGGCCCGACAATGCCGCCTTGTTGCGGGCGGACATGAGAGTCGGCAGGCAAAGCGTGGTGAAGCGCGCGATGTACTCGTCGCCCCACAAGGGGCAGCCCATCAGCAGATACGGCCCCATTCGGAAGGGCACGTTGGGGGCGCGTGAGATATGGGTGGAAGGAACCGCACGAGAGACCTCATGCAGCTCCTTCCAGAACCATTTACCGAGAAGAGGCATGAAGACTTTGACGTCTACATGCTTCTCCAGGTCGAGACCGAACACTACGCGGCCGTGATCAGCCCAAGGCCGTTGGCACCGCTGCCCAGCGCGCTGATCAGCACGTTGAGCTGAGCAATCGTGGTGGCGCTGGACGATGCGTTGGCCGAGACAGTCGGGCGAACAACGGCGGTCGTGCCGAAGAAGCCCAACTTGTCGGTCGCATTCTGACCGAGGATGTAGCCCTCGGTCGGCAGGTTGGAAAGCTGCTTAGCCATGGTCGTTAGTCTCCTTACGAGCCGCTGACGCGCGTGATCAGGTTGGGCTGGTGGGCAAGCACGCCAACCAGGCAGTCAAAACGCCACTGCTGGATGTCGTTCACGATGTCGTAGCCCTGGACCAGACGGAGGTTGAAGCCGTCGTAGGAGCGGGACTCCGACCAAGCGGCACCCTGTGGCTTCTGCAACGCGGGCATCGCCAGGGTGGCGGCGTCCTTGTGGTAGCAGAGGCTCTGGGTGTACGTGGTCGAGGTCGAGCCGACCCAGGTGATCGCACCGGCATCGGGAGCCGCATTCGAGACCGTCTGATACGGACCGGATGCGATGATGGCCGGGGAAATCGTGATGCTGGCCACGCCGCCCGAGGCAGTAACCGTGGTCTGCACGACGAACTGCTGCAGGAACGGCAACTGGTTCTTCGTGATCGGATTGACCGCGAACACCGAGGAGATGGTGAACACGTCACCCGCATTCACGACGCCCGAAGCCGCCATGTTCTTGATCTGCGTCGACATGGACAGGTAGGTCGTGTCCTTGGCCGAAGCGTAGGTCGTCGAGAGCGTGGTGGTGATCGTCTGGGCGGAAGTGCCCCATGAGCCGTTGGTGTGGCTGATCACGTTCTGCGACATATAGGCGTCGACGTTGCCCAGCATGGGCAGCTTCGCGCGCTTCAAGGCGCTTCCGGCCACATCGTTCAGGTAGAGGCTCGTCAGGCCGCCAGCCATGCCCCAGAAGTCGGTCGGGCACATCAGGCCAACGCGGGAGTCGGTCGGAACCGACAAGTCGTCAAGGCGAGCGGGAGCCTTGAAGAAGGCCGTGGCGCTGCTCAGCGCAGTGCCCGGAGTGCCCACCCAGTTGTACGCCTGGTTGGTAAGCTCCGTGACCACGAGGCCGTCGATGTAGTTGGCCAGCTTGATCATCTGCGGCTTGAGAACACGCTCGGAGAACTTGTCGACCGAGAGCGTCAGGTCTGCGGAGGTGAATTCCAGGTCGGCGCCGATCTGGGTGCCCACGGTGAGAGCCGTGCGAGCCTCGGTGACGTCCTGGACCTGCATCGTTGCGCCGGTGCGGATCTGACCGCGGATGGGACGGGCGATGCGGATGGTAGCGCCGTTCTTGGCGGACGAACCGCCAAATTCGGCCTCGTAGTCCCGATTGATCAACTTGGAAGCGACCAAGTTGTTCGTCAGGTGCATGATACCTTCCTTGAGGATGATATCATTCGTCAGCAGTGTATTGGTTGCCATGGGGGGTTGAGTGCCTTGTCAGGCGCCTCAGCCGGTGAGCTTGGCCCTCCGAGCCTCCCAGTGAGCATGGTATTCCTCCATGTCATCGGTCTTGAGAGGATCGCCGGGGTGGACTGACCGGCCACCGACCGTTGGGACAGGCGGCGGCGCATTGGTTGCGTTCAGACGAGACTTCGGCACAGCGCGCGCCGCAATCTTGTCCAGTTCACGAACCGTTGCCGCGGAGTTCATGCCGTAGATCCGTTCGGCGTCCTTCCGGTGGTCGGCCAGGTACTGCGCGACATACGCAGGGTGGTCGGCCTCGGTCAGGTAATCGCGCATCGCAGGCGAGACGGGGAAATCGGAGGCCGTGATGGTTTCCAACACGGAATCGAAATCCTCGATGTCTTTCCCTGATTCTGTCAGCTTTTCGAGCGCCTTGGCGTTGGCCTCGGTCACCCGGCTGGTAATCGCCTGGCTCCGATCCTGGGCCGCCCGTGAGGCGAGCTTCTGATCGGTCTTCCAGTCGGTCAGGGCTTCGACGAACTCGTCATACGACTTGAACTGACTCGGCTCAGGACGAGCATTCGAGTCGGCGGGCTTCGCGGTCTGACGGCCGGCAGCGCCGGCTTCCACCAATCCTTCGAGCCTACCAAGGCGAAGTAGCAGGTCCTTATTCTCACGACGCAACGATGAGATACGTTTTTCAGCGCTGCGGTCCCTGGTCGGCTCGGGCTTTGCGGCCTCGCCTTCCGTAGACTGCCCACTTGCGGCGGTATCCGCCGGGGTTCCTGACGAGGGAACCGATTCCACGGGCACCCCTGCGCTGGGGGCCTGTGCGTCTGGTGCTACAGTATCTGTAGCGCCGCCTTTGTCAAGTTCGCTCATGTGTCTCCTTGTTCACAAGTTCCACGTGTCATCCGGCACCTTCGTTCATGTCGACCATCGGCAGGCCGGAATCGCCCGGGCCACCCCCGCCCATGTCAGGCGGCGGCATGCCGCCACCGGGCGGCATCATTCCGGGCGGTGGTCCCATGCCAGGCGGTGGCCCGTTCATGCCGGGAGGCGGTCCGCCCATGCCCGGAGGAGGCCCGCCAGGGCCACCGGGCCCCTGCCCTTGCACGCTCATCGCCGCCATGAAGGCTTTGATCTGGTCCAGCCCCTGCCCGATCTGGCTCAACATGCCTTCGAGCTGCAGAGCCTTCGTCGCGGTGTCGACGTTGACGTTGTCGGCTTCAGCCGCGAGCTTCTCCGCCGTCGCCGCATCCTTGGCTGCCGCAGCGACGTCGCGCGGGTTAGGCGGCGGGGGCGTGGGCGGGCCATCCTCAGTCAGGCCCGGAGGCAGCAGCTTCTCCGATCGCTTGGCCATCTCGTCCGCACCCGGCCAATCCATCGCCTTGAAGATCAGGTCGCCGTGCGTCTGCATCAGCTGCGGCTCGGCCTGCACCATCTGCGCGATGTTGGCCTGTGCCTCCGCGCGCTGGGTGGCGAAGACGGGGGCCATGCTCACGACCACGTCGTACTCGCCCGCCGACAGGTCGTAGAGCGGATGCTCGGGCTTCGGCATGCCGTTCGGGCCCATCACGGGCTGGCCATCAGGTCCGATCTTCGGCTTCGGCGGACCGTTGACCGTCACCATATCAGCCTGTCCGTCTTCCTTGAGGATGCGGACCTGCCGTTCGTTGTCGTAAACGCGCGGAATCAGGTCCACCAGGATCTTGCCGCACATCCCGACAGCGCGGGTCAGGTTGTCCGGGTAGAGATACGTTCCGGTATCGCCCTCGACCTTCTTCGCATTGATTGCCACGCCCGAGTGCTGCGCGCTGGGCGCTCCCAAGCCGTCGTTATAGATGCCCGTAACGGCCTGCAGGTCGGCCGCGGAGATTTGCGCCTGGATATCCATGCCCTGCGAGGCAATGGCCGGCTGACTACGCTGTGGCGCTCCAGGGGCTTTGGGGTCCGGGTTGTAGGCAAGGAATGCGTGGTTCTCCGTGCCCGACGTCGCCCATTCGGAGCGGTTTTTGAACTGGTCGACCGTGCCGATAAACGGCGCCTTGGGCTGCAGGGCGGTCGCCTCGATCGACGCTGAGCGTGCATAGTTGTAAATGCGCTGCGGATCGCGGGCGTCGTGGATCATGCCCTTGCGGACGGTGCTGCCGTCCATCGTGATTTCCTCGCCCACCACCATGCAGATGGGGATGTAGCGGCCCGCCCATTCGTTCGGCTTCTTGTCGAGCAGGCTGGCGCCGGTCATGCGCCACATTTCCACCTTGAACGATTCGACCTCGCGGCGACGGGTGACGGACATCCCTTCGGGGACCATCTTCTCGTCATCCACCACCGAGCCGTCAGCGAGCAGGATCAGCGTCTTCTTGACCGGCACCTTGCGCCAGTACTCCGCGATGCGGACGGTGTTGCCCACGCGCCACGGAAACGCCGGCAGGCCCTCGGTGCGGGTGGCGAACTCCACCACCGGCTCGCCCGGCCAAGCCTTCTTGAAGTCCTCGATCGCCATATGCTCGTAAACAAACCCATATCGGGCATCGCTCTTGTCAAAGAGCAGGGCATAGGGATCGAGGGATGCGCCAAACGGATCGAGAATCGGGCGGATGCGGATGTCCTGCTCGAAGCCGTCGTCTGAACTGTACTCGGTGACGATGCGGAAGAAGCCTTGTCCCGCCTGCACCGTGTTCTCTACCGCCTTGATGTAGCAGTCCTTGGCCTGGCTCTGCTGCTCGATGTTGCGGATGATGCCGTTGTACGCTTCCGCGGTCTCCTGCGAAGCAGGCCCCTTGGCCGGCAGCGTCTTGATGGCGGGCGGTGACTTGCGCACGTCGCCCGTGACCTGATGGCAGAACTGGGGCAGGCGATTGACGGTCAGCACCGGGCGGTTCTTCTTGGCGCGGACTTCCTTTGCCTTCTCGTCCCATTGCGCAGGCCCGCCAGCGTAGAATTTCTGGCAATCGCGGCCTTCCGTGATGTTGTTGTATTCGGCTGCCTGCACTTCCTCGGCGCGGCGCAAGCCCTCTTGGAAGACGTCGTCGGTGGCTTCGTCGGAACCACGCTGGGAGGCGGCGCCCATCGTTCCGTTGGTCTGGCTCAGTCCGCCGCGTTGGGATGCCGTGTCAGCCATTGGGGATTTCCTTCAACAGTCGGCCCACAATGTCGGCCTGCATCGCCAGGACGTCCGCCGCTGCGGGCGCCGTGTCGTCAATTATGGCGGTCGGCATCTCCGCGATCGGCCGCTTGTAGTATTCGAGGTGATCGTCCCGACACTCAATCTGCATCCAGCAGGCGTGCGCGAAGTCATGCCAATCAACCCAGTGCTCCAGGTCGACTGAGCCCAGCTCCAGGCAGATAACCGCCATGTCGTCGTCAATCGATGGCGCAAAGAAGTCGGCGCCGATCACCTTCTGGGTCTGCGTGTCCATCGTGCCCGTGCAGTAGCCGAGCCGGCTGGCTGTCCGGGGCGTCAGGTAGACCGGGCCGTTGTGCGGCGAGAAGAACATCAGCCGATCCCGCGCCCGCCAGATGTGGAAATGCGTGTACGGCATGCGGACTGGCACCTCGGCCCCGTTCATCAGGTATTGGCTCTGCCGCGCGTGAAGGTGGCTCCATGCAATGTCGCCCATGGCGACGGCGGGAATGGCCAAGCTGTTATCTGCTTGCCGGTAAAGCTCAAGGTCATCGGTCGCCGCTACGGTGGCGTTGACCGCATTGTGGATGATGTCGCCGTGCCACTCGGCCAAGGCGAAGAGCCGCGGCATGTAGTTGGCCGAATACACCATGTCCGGCATATACATGTGATAGGCGTGGCCGGCGGCTGCGGCCTCGCGGACCTGCACCGCCTG
>DASVPF010000260.1:0-1662 GCA_036382965.1 Thiobacillus sp. | reverse complement strand
GCCGTCGACGGCGTCGGCTTCGCTGATCTCGAAGATCAGCTTGTCGCCGGGGAGGTCGCCGCGCGCCAGTTCGGCCAGCAGGAATTTCAGGAACAGCGGATTGGCCACCGACTGGCCCGACAGGTTGATCGAGAAGCCGCCAAGCGAGGCAAGCGTGTCGGCATGGTCGCGCATCCATTGCAAGACCTGGCGGACCACCCAGCGGTCGATTTCGACGATGCGCTGCAGGCGCTCGGCGACGGCGATCAGGTCGCGCGTGGCGAGGGTGTGTTCGTCGTGGGCGGTAGTCGAAACGGCCGCCGCCGCCACCGGAGCCCTGCTCGCGGCGGCCGTCCTGCTCGGCGATGACCTGCAGCGACAGGCGCACCAGCGGGCGCACATCGGCGGCGAGGTGGCCGTCGGAACGGGCGATGAAGATCACTTCGTATTCGGAGGCGAGGCTCGCCATCACCTGGATCACGCGCGGGTCCATCGCGCGCGCTTTTTTCTCCAGCCGCTCCAGCAGGGCGACCTTGTCGGCGTCGGCCAGCGAGACCAACGGATCGACCGCGTGATACAGCTGGCGGCCTTCGCCGCGCTGAACCATGCCGAAGCTGCGGTTCTGCCCGGCGCGCGCGATGGCGCGGGTGGCGTCGGCGGCGGCACCCAAGGCGTCGAGGCTGATGTCGTCGGAATAGGCGAAGGCGGTTTTCTCGCCCGAGATCGCGCGCACGCCGACGCCCTGGTCGATGTTGAAGCTGCCGGATTTGACCTGGCCTTCTTCCAGGCTCCAGCCTTCGGAGCGGCTGTACTGGAAATACAGGTCGGCGTAATCGACGTCGTGCGTGAGCAGGCGGCTGAACACAGGGGCCAATTTATCGGAGTCGAGCCCGTTCGGCGTCAGCAGGGTGGCTTCGGCGGAACGGAACAGCTGTTCGGCGGTCTGGATGGGGACGAAGGCGTCGGTGGGGTTCATGGCAGTGTCCTGAGTTATTTGGCGGGTTCGCGCTTGGCTGATGTGCGGCGCTCCACCTCTTCGACCTCGACCTGCTGGCACTGAATGAAGCGGTGCTGCAGCGCGGGCAGGCTCTTCCTGAGGCTGGCCTGATAGGCCGGGTTGATGTTGGCGACGACGATGCCGGAGCCGCGCGGCAGGCGGTCGAGCACCACGCCCCAGGGGTCGACGATCATGCTGTCGCCATGGGTTTCGCGGCCCGACAGATGGTAGCCGCCCTGCGCCGGGGCGATCACGTAGGCGAGGTTCTCGATCGCGCGCGCGCGGATCAGGGTTTCGAAATGCGCGCGGCCGGTGGTGGCAGTGAACGCCGACGGCACCACGATGAGGTCGGCCTCGGGCATGGCGCGATACAGCTCGGGGAAACGCAGGTCGTAACAGACCGACAGGCCGATGCGGCCGAACGGGCTGTTGATGACGACGACCCTGTCGCCCGGCTCGATCAGCTTGGCTTCCTGATAGCGCTCGTTGCCGAGGTCGAGGCCGAACAGATGGATCTTGTCGTAGCGCGCCACCTGCTTGCCGCGTTCGTCGAACACCAGGCAGCTGTTGCGCACCTTGTTCGCCACGCTGGCTTCCAGCGGCACCGAACCGCCGATCAGCCAGATGTGGTGCTTCTTCGCCATGCGCGCGAGGAACGCCTGGATCGGACCGTGGCCTTCCGCTTC
>DASVPF010000259.1:0-9791 GCA_036382965.1 Thiobacillus sp. | reverse complement strand
TGTCGATGCGGTGCGCCAGCGGCACGATGTCGGCGAGCATTTCGCGTTCGAGCTGAATGGCCTCCTGCAGCGAAACCGTGTCGCTGGAAAGCGGATGCCGCCTCCGCGTTTCGGAAAAACGCTTGACCAGCGACAGGGTTTTCGCTTCGAGAAAGATCACCCGCAGGTCGGCGCCCTGCTCGCGCAACGCCCCGGCAATCTTCGGCAGCTGCGCAAAGCTTGCGCCGCTGCGCGCGTCGATGGCGATGGCGACGCGCTCGTGGCCTTCGTGTCTCAGATAGTCGACCAGGGGTTGCAGCATGGCGAGCGGCAGGTTGTCGACGCAGTAATAGCCGACGTCCTCCAGCACCGCGATGGCGATGCTTTTGCCCGAACCCGACAATCCGGAGACCAGAACGATCTGCACTTAATCGCTCCCGTCGATGGCGGCCTGCTGCCGCTTGATGAATTGCTCGACCGGATTGATGCCGCGGCGTTTGAGGATGTGATTGCGCACCGCCACCTCGACCAGCACGGCGAGGTTGCGTCCGGCCGCGACCGGGATGCGTACCTTGGGAATGGCGACGCCGAGAATGGTCTCGGCCGACGCCACCATGTCAAGCCGGTTGAGGCCGACTTCGCCGATTTCCTCCGGATGCACCAGTTCGACGATGAGCTTGAGGTTCTTCTTCGGCTTGACCGCGGTTTCGCCGAACAGGAAGCGGATATTGAGGATGCCGAGGCCGCGCACTTCCAGAAAGTCGCGGATCAAGGGCGGACAGCAGCCTTCCAGCGTTTCCGGCGCGACGTGTTTCAGTTCGACGATGTCGTCGGCAACCAGCCGGTGGCCGCGCGTGATGAGCTCCAGCGCCAGCTCGCTCTTGCCGACGCCGGCATCGCCCTTGATCAGGATGCCGGTGCCGAGTACTTCCAGGAACACGCCGTGGATCGAGGTAATTTCGGCCAGGTGCTGCGTCAGGTAATGCCCCAGATACGACATCAGGATGGGGCTTGCAAGCGTCGACGTGAACAGCGGCGTTTCGGTGCGCTCGGCGCTGTCGAGCAGAATCGCCGGCACGGCTTCGCCGTTGGCGACGATGATGGCGGCCAGCTCGGTTGAGAACAGGTGGGCGACGGCGTCCTGCAGGCGGGGTTCGGACAGGCCGCGCAGATAGTCCATTTCGGCGCTGCCGAGGAGCTGCACCCGGTTGGGATGGACAAAGTTCAGGTGGCCGATGAGGGCCAGCGTCGGTTTCTGGATGGTTTCGGACGAGAGGCTGCGCTGGCCGCCGTTGCGGCCGGCCACCCAATGCAGGCCGAGCTGTTCCTCCATGTCGCGGAACAGCGTCTCGACCGAAACGTGGCTTAGTTCGTCCATGGACGGAAGCGTGCGTTTAGCTCGACCATGACGCGAGCAGCGCAATCAACTCGGATGGCGTGGCGGCGCCCAGCATTTTTGTGCGCATGGTCGCATCGCCGAACATCTGTGCCAGTTCGCCCAGAATTTGCAGGTGGCGTTCGTTGGCATCCTTGGGAACCAGCAAAATGAAGCACAGCGACACCGGCTGGTTGTCGGGGGCGTCGAATTCGAGCGGCGTGTTCAGCCGGTAGAAGGCGCCACCGGCATCCTTCAAACCCTTGATGCGTCCATGCGGAATGGCGATGCCGTAGCCGAGTGCAGTCGAACCCAGGCGTTCGCGTTCGAACAGGCTGGTGAAAACATCGGAGGCTTTGAGCGAGTGGGTTTTGGCGAACAGCTCGGCCGCGTGTTCGAACAGCTTTGTCTTGCTGGCAAAACCCAGGTCCAGCAAGATGGTGTCGGGCGTGACGAGGGGGGCGATTAGGTTCATGCCGGTCGCAAAGCCGGGGGAGGGGGCCGGCGCCTGCGGATTATACGCCCGGAGCCGTTGAACGGCTTCCGGGCGGAATGGTGTCAGGCAGGGCTTTCCGATGTCTGATGTTTCAGGCCGCCGCCGTCCTGATGGACGTCTGCGCTTTTCTCCTTGTGTTTGACGATCTGGCGATCCAGCTTGTCGGCCAGGAGGTCGATGGCGGCATACATGTTGCCGTCTTCGCTGTGGGCGTGGAAATCGTGCCCCTTGACGTGCAGGGTGGCTTCCACTTTGTGCACCAGTTTTTCCACTTGCATGATGATGCTCACGTTGATGACGTGGTCGAAGTGGCGTTTGACGCGGTCGAGTTTCTCGGAAACGTAGTCGCGGATGGCTGGGGTTACTTCCAGATGATGACCGGAAATCGTCAAATTCATAGGGCCTCCTAAGTCTGCTAAAAAGAACTGAAAATCAGTTTTATCCCGATATCAGGAGCGTTTTATCACGCTCGATTTCATTGTGGGACGAAAGCGGAGCACATTCAAGCGCGGCGCACGCTTTCGGGTACGGTTGGAATGAAAAGCCTTTGCGATCAAAGCGCGCGGCGCATGTTTGCGGGCGGAATCTGCAGCGACTCGCGGTATTTGGCGACGGTGCGGCGCGCCACCACGATGCCTTGCTGACCGAGCACGTCGGCCAGTTGGCCGTCCGACAGCGGTTTCTTGCCGCTTTCGGCGGCGATCAGTTGTTTGATGAGCGCGCGGATGGCGGTCGACGAGCAGGCGCCGCCGTTGTCGGTGGCGACATGGCTGCCGAAGAAATACTTCAGCTCGTACAGTCCACGCGGGGTCATCATGAATTTTTGCGTGGTGACGCGCGAAATGGTCGACTCGTGCAGTTCCACCGCATCGGCGATTTCACGCAGCACCAGCGGCCGCATCGCCACCTCGCCGTGTTCGAAGAAATGTTTCTGGCGATCGATGATGGCCTGCGAGACGCGCAGGATGGTGTCGAAGCGTTGCTGGACGTTCTTGATCAGCCAGCGCGCTTCCTGCAACTGGCTGGCCAACTGGCTGCCGCCGCTTTCGCGATGGCGCGACAGGATGTCGGCATAGACACGGTTGACCCGCAGCTTGGGCATGGCATCGGCATTGAGGCTGGCGATCCACATGCCCTTGACCTTGCGTACATGGACGTCCGGGATGACGTAGTGCGTTTCGTCGGCGCCGAAGACCGCGCCTGGACGCGGATTCAGGGACAGGATCAGGGTGCGTGCGACGCGTAGTGTGAGGTCGTCGATGCCGAGCATCTTTTTCAGCTTGCCGACGTCGCGCGCCGCCAGCAGATCGAGATAGTGTGAAGTCAGACGCATGGCCGCGTCGCGCGCCGGGGTGGCGGGCGGCAGCGCGCGCAGTTGCAGGGTCAGGCATTCGGCCAGATTGCGCGCGCCGACCCCGGTCGGATCCATATTCTGCAGATGCTTGAGCGCAGTTTCGACTTCTTCGGGTTCCAGTTCTTCGAGCTCGGTCTGCAGGCTGGCGGTGATGTCCGCCAGCGGCTGGGTGAGGAAACCGGCGTCGTCCAGGTCGTCGATCAGTGCGGCGACCAGGGTACGGTCGCGCAGAGTGAGCGGACTGACGATCAGCTGGTTCAGCAGATGTTCGCGCAGGGTGGAGCCGGATACCGATCCTTGTGCGTAGTCGCTGTCGTCGTCGTCGCCGCCGGCTGCGCTGTAATCGCTCCAGTCGGAATCATCCAGCGCGGTCACCGGTTCGGTATCGGCGCTCTCCGGCGTGGCCGTTTCCGTGCTTTGCGCCTCGGCCTCGGCCGTATGGGCCGGCGCTTCGGCGGTGGCATAGCTGGCTTCGTCCTCCTCCTCGCGTTCCAGCAGCGGGTTGTCCTGCAGCATCTGCTCCAGTTCCTGGTTCAGTTCGAGCGTGGACAGCTGCAGCAGACGGATCGACTGTTGCAGTTGGGGCGTCAGAGTAAGGTGCTGACCGAGCTTGAGTTGGAGGCTGTGCTTCATGAAACTTGAATACGGCAAAGAACATGCCGACTTGAGTACAGTGTAGCGCGATTTGCTCGCGTAGTCAGTGCTTACAGACGGAAATTCTCGCCCAGGTAAACCTTGCGCGCGTTGTTGTCCTGGATGATGAGATCGGGGATGCCGGCGACCAGCACGCGGCCTTCATTGATGATGTAGGCGCGATCGCAGATGCCCAGCGTTTCGCGCACGTTGTGGTCGGTGATGAGCACGCCGATGTCGCGCTCGATGAGGAAATGCACCAGTTTCTGGATGTCGAGCACGGCAATGGGATCGACCCCGGCGAACGGTTCGTCGAGCAGGATGAAGCGCGGGTTGATCGCCAGCGCGCGGGCGATTTCCACACGGCGGCGCTCGCCTCCCGACAGGCTGACGGCGGATGCCTCGCGCAAGTGGGCGATGTGCAGGTCGTCGAGCAGATTGTTGAGATGTTCCTCGCGTTCGTCCTTGGTGTAGGGCTTGAGTTCGAGGATGGCGCGGATGTTTTCTTCCACAGTCATCTTGCGGAAGATGGACGGCTCCTGCGGCAGGTAGGACAGGCCCAGCCGGGCGCGCTGATGGATCGCCATGTGGGTGAGATCGTGCGTGTCCAGATGCACGCTGCCGCCGTCCGCCGCGACCAGCCCGATCACCATGTAAAAGCAGGTGGTCTTGCCGGCACCGTTGGGCCCCAGCAGGCCGACGACTTCGCCGCTTTTGACTTCAAACGACACGTCGTGCACCACGGTGCGCTGGCCATACGTCTTGCGCAGGCCCTGGGCGGAAATCTGACTCATGGCTTGGCGGCGGGCTGGTCGGCACGCGGTTTCGGGCGGATGACGGCGCGCACGCGCCCACTCGGGGTTTGTGCGTTGGGCTGGCCGACGACCTTGTAGAACTCGGTGTTGGCGTTGTAGGAAATCTGCGCGCCGCGCAGCTCGTCGGTGCCGCGCCGCAGGCGCGCCTGGCCGATCAGTTCGAGCTGGCCGTTGACGTTGTCGTATTCGATGCGGTCGGCGAAGCCATCGATGAATTCGTCGCGGCCGTCGGTTTTCTGACGAAACGCCACGGGGCGGCCGGTCGCACTGATCTTGTCGACGCCGTCCGCATTTTGCGTGACCTGCATGCGGTCGGCACGGAGCTGCAGGGTTCCCTGGCTGAGGACGACGTTGCCCTGGTAGACACTGACTTTCCTGATGTCGTCGAGGGTGACGGTGTCCGCCTCGAGATTGACCGGTTTGTCGCGGTCGGCCTTTTCGGCGTGAGCGGGCGAAACCAGCAGCAGGGCCGAGCACAGCACGGCGGACAGGAGGGGGGGGAGGGTTTGCATGAGCCTTATTTCCTTCCAGCAATATAACGGGCCTGCACCCGTCCGGTCAGTGTGACGACGCGTCGTTGGGCGTCGTATTCCATGGCGTCCGCGCGCAGGGTCGAGGTGCTGTCGCGAACATCGACCGCGCCCGGTGCGCGCAACAGGTCGCGTTCGGGAAATACCAGCAGCCGTGCCGTACGTAGCAGCATGGCGGACTGTCCGGCCTGGGCGGCGCGCAGCACGTTGACATCGCCGCGCAGATCCACTTCCTGGCCGGTGGCCGAGACGGTGGCTTGGCGCGATACTGCGCTCACGTCGCCGTTCTCGGCGTCCAGTTGGACGAAATGGGGTTCCTCCAGTTCGGTGAGCCTGCCGCCGGAATAGTGTCTGAGTTTCCTGGCATGCAAACGATAGTTCGGGCGGCCAGCCGCGTCGGTGCGCAGCGCATCGAAATTTTCCATGATGCCTTCAGGATCGGTTGTCTTGGTGGGCGGGCCGTTGGGCGTCACCTGCACCGAGCGCTCGATCCAGAAGCTGAGCGCGGCCAGAAAAAACAGTATGGCCAGCGGCAGCCATAGCGGTCCGCGCGCGATCATGCCGGACCCGATGTCGCCACGTTCGATGCAGGCCGGACACGAACGGTCATTTGAGGTAGGGAGCCAGCGCCGCGTCCAGCGTGCCCTGCGCGCGCATCAGGAATTCGCAGGCTTCGCGCACCGCGCCGCGGCCGGCTTCGCGTGTGGTGGTGTAGTGGCTGTAGGCCTGCACCAGTTCGGGCGCGGCCGGCACGGTGATCGCCAGACCGGCGCGCCGCATCACCGGCAGATCGACCACGTCGTCGCCCATGTAGGCGGTGGCTTCGCAGTCGATGTTCAGTTCGCGGCACAGCGCCTCGTAGACGACCAGCTTGTCGTGCGCGCCCTGGTGGATGATTTCGATGCCGAGATTGCGGGCGCGATGTTCCACCACGCGTGAACTGCGCCCGGTGATGATGGCGAGCTGCACGCCGCTGCCCTTGAGCATTTTCAGGCCGTGGCCGTCGAGCGAGTTGAAGCCCTTGTATTCCTGCCCGTCGTCGGCCAGAAACAGGGTGCCGTCGGTCATCACGCCATCGACGTCGAACGCGATCAGTTTGATTCGCTGCGCACGGGCGATCAGGGCTGCATTGATGACTTCGGCGCCCATCACACCACCCCCGCTTTCAGCAGGTCGTGCATGTTGAGTGCACCCACCAGGGTGTGGTCGGCGTCGACGACCAGGAGACCGTTGATTTTCAGGGTGTCCATTTTTTCCACTGCCGCCACGGCGAGTTCGTCCGCACGGATGGTCTTGGGGTTGGGGGTCATCAGGTCGATGACCTGCGCCTGCTGCAGATCGAGTGCGTGTTCCAGCGCGCGCCGCAGGTCGCCATCGGTGAACACGCCCACCACCTTGTCGGCGTCGTCCACCACGGCGGTCATGCCGAGTCCCTTGCGGGTCATTTCGAGCAGCGCGACCTTGAGCGAGGCGTCGCGGCCGATTTTCGGCAATGCGTCGCCCGTGTGCATGACGTCGCGCACGTGAATGAGGAGTCGCCGTCCCAGGCTGCCGCCGGGATGGGTGCGCGCAAAATCGTCGGCCGAAAAGCCGCGCGCATCAAGCAATGCCACCGCCAGCGCGTCGCCCAGCGCCAGCGCTGCGGTGGTGCTGGCAGTGGGCGCCAGATTGAGCGGGCAGGCTTCCTTGTCGACGGCGGCATTGAGGTGCACGTCGGCCTCGCGCGCCATGGTGGAATTCGGATTGCCGGTCATCGCAATGAGCTTGGCACCGCGCCGTTTGATGAGCGACACGATGCTGACGATTTCGTTGCTCTCGCCCGAATTCGACAGCGCCAGCACCACGTCGTTGGGCGCGATCATGCCGAGATCGCCGTGGCTGGCTTCGCCCGGATGCATGAAAAACGCCGGCGTGCCGGTGGACGCCAGGGTGGCGGCGATCTTGCCGCCGACGTGTCCCGACTTGCCCATGCCGGACACCACGACGCGGCCGCTGCAGGCCAGGATCAACGCGACGGCGTCGGCAAAGCCGCCGTCGAGACGGCTGGACAACGCACGCAAGGCTTCGGCCTCGATGTCGAGCACCTGGCGCGCAAGCGCAAGCAAATGTTCAGGGGGAGCGGGGTGGGGACGCATGGTCGGCAAGTATACTAAAGCCTGCTTCCCCGGGCCGCGTTTTTCCTCGATGTCCCGCACAGGGGGACACATTGACAGTGGGGCCGAGGCCCATGAACGCGGGTATGTCCTACACGAGACTCCGACTTAAAGATCGTATGCCCTACACGAGGACTCCGACTTTACTATGGGCTGAAGCCCATGAAAGATCGTATGCATAGCAGCCTCCAGCTTGTTCTGATTTTGCTTGCGGTGGCCGTGCTAGTTGCCGCTGCCGCGCGCGCATTGCGCCTGCCGACCATGCTCGGCTATCTGGTAACCGGGATCGCCATCGGCCCGTATGCGCTGGGCTGGATTCCGGACAGCGACGAGGCGCGCTATCTGGCTGAATTCGGCGTGGTGTTCCTGATGTTCTCCATCGGCCTGGAGTTCAGCCTGCCGCGCCTGATGACGATGCGCATGACGGTATTCGGCTTCGGCGGCGCACAGGTCGTGCTCACCATCGCGTTCGCCACGGTCATTGCCTGGCTGCTCCGGTTGCCGTTGCTGGCGTCGCTCGCGCTGGGCGGCATCCTGTCGATGTCGTCCACTGCCATCGTGTCGAAACTGCTGGCCGAGCGGCTGGAAATCCAGACGCCGCACGGGCGCCAGATTCTCGGTGCGCTGCTGTTCCAGGATCTGGCGGTGGTGCCGCTGCTGATCCTGATTCCGGCCTTCGCCAAGGAGGCGGACGAGATGGCGGCCACCCTCGGCCTGGCCATGTTGAAGGCGGTGCTGGCGCTGGGCTTCCTGCTGTTTGTCGGTCAGCGCATCATGCGGCCGTGGTTCCAGTGGGTGGCGGGGCACAAGTCGCCCGAACTGTTCACGCTCAATCTGCTGCTGTTCACACTGGGGTTGGCGTTCCTCACCGAAAGCGCCGGTTTGTCGCTGGCGTTGGGCGCCTTCCTTGCGGGCATGCTGATTTCCGAAACCGAATACCGCTATCAGGTGGAAGACGACATCAAGCCCTTCCGCGATGTCCTGCTGGGCTTGTTCTTCGTCACCATCGGGATGCGGCTCGACCCGATGCAGGTGATGCTGAACTGGGGCAACGTGCTGCTGCTGCTGGCGGCCATCGTCATCGGCAAGGGCACGCTGGTGGCCGGGCTGGCGATGGTCTTCGGCAGCGCCAAGCCCATCGCGGTGCGCACTGCGCTGGGGCTGGCGCAGGCGGGCGAATTCGGCTTTGTGCTGCTGGCACAGGTGGCCGACATGAAGCTGCTGGGTAGCGGGATCACGCAACCGGTGCTGGCGGCGATGGTGTTGTCGATGCTGATCGCGCCGCTCTTGATCAACCGCATGGACATGTTGACGCGGTTGATTGCAGGCAGCGAGTGGGCCGGACGCGCCAAGGAAGTACACGACATCGCGGTCAAGACCTTCGGCAAGACCCAGCACGTGATCGTGTGCGGCTACGGCCGCAGCGGACAGAATCTGTCCCGCCTGCTGGAGGCCGAGGGCATCACCTTCGTCGCGCTCGACGCCGACCCCGAGCGCATCCGCGCGGTGGCGGCATCCGGCGTCAGTGTCGTGTACGGCGACGCCAGCCGCCGCGAAGTGCTGGTCGCGGCGGGCCTTTCCCGGGCGCAGGCCATCGTGGTGACGTATTCCGATCTGCGTTCGAGCATGGCCATCCTGCGCCACGTGCGCGAACTGCGGCCCGAACTGCCGGTGGTGGTGCGCACCATCGACGACACCCACATCAATGAGTTGAAAGCGGCGGGCGCGGCCGAAGTGGTGTCCGAAGTCATGGAAGGCTCGCTGATGCTGGCGTCGCATGCGCTGATGCTGCTCGGCGTGCCGCTCTCCCAGGTGCTGAAGCGGATCCGTGAAGTGCGCGAATCGCGCTACGCCATGATGCGCGGCTTTTTTCGCGGCGCCAGCGACGTCGACGACGAACTCGACCAGCGGGCCCAGCCGCGCCTGCATACCGTGCTGATCCCGCAGGGTGCGGCCGCGGCAGGGCGTAGCCTGGCAGAACTGGCGCTGGACGATTTGCTGGTGGAAGTGGTGGCGATCCGCCGCCAGGGGATCACCGGGGTGGACCCGCAACCCGACGCCCGGATTCAGGTGGGCGACGTGCTGGTGCTACGCGGCGCCGCCGATGGGCTGGCGGCGGCGGAGTTCAGGGTGTTGCAGGGTTAGAACAGAATGGCGGCGCCGCAATTGGTCTCGCCGCTCCCGGCTTTCCATTCCCCGGTCGTCGTGTCGTAACAGTTGGCTGCAGTGGGTGCCGTGCCTCCGGCAGCGTACGCGGAAAAGCGCATACTCCCGCGCAGGGCATTGCCATCATCAATTTTGCGATCGATTTCGGCCAGGATGTTTGCCGGGATTTGTGGCCCCGTCTTAAGATTGGTATGTGCGGTGGGCGCGCCACTATCGGCGTAAACATCGTCGTAAATGAGTTGGAGACGGGCGCCATAAGGATTGTTGGGCGTGGTCGTCGCACTCTCGGT
>DASVPF010000258.1:0-2531 GCA_036382965.1 Thiobacillus sp. | reverse complement strand
GTCGATGACGTTGAGCCCCATGCGCAGCAGCAGAACCAAGGGCAGCAGCAACAGCGGCCAGATCTCGAACGGCCGCCACGCGATCAGCCCGCCGCCGATCACCGACAGCCCCACCGCGGCAATCGTCACCCGATTCGCCGTCACCCCGCTCGCCGCCAGCGCATTGGCCAGCGGGCGCAACAGCGCCTGAACGCGCGGCTTCAAGTCGTAGACAGAGGGCATGGTGATTTTCCCGTGATGTTTATGATGTGCGCGATTGTAGAACCTGTTTTCCGGCGCTGCCGATAAGCCCGCAAATCCCGTAAAATGTCGACTTTGAAGCACTGCAATCTCGGGCTTGCCGAAGGCGCGCCCGAACCGGACCCAGCATGACCGCACGCCTGCGCGAGATTCCCTACAACTACACCTCGTTTTCCGACCGCGAGATCGTCATCCGCCTGCTCGGCGCGGACGCGTGGGACGTGCTCAACACGCTGCGCGGCGAACGCCGGACGGGGCGCTCGGCACGCATGCTGTTCGAGGTACTGGGCGACATCTGGGTGGTGCGGCGCAACCCCTATCTGGAAGACGACCTGCTCGACAATCCCAAGCGGCGGCAGATGCTGGTCGACGCGCTGCGGCATCGCCTGCACGAGATCGAAGTGCGGCGCCAGGGCAACGAACTGGTGGGGCAACTGCTGGCGGCGGCCGGACGCGCGGTGCGCGAATTCGAGGCCTGGTTCGCCGACACCACCGATTTGCGCGCCCGCATTTTGCGTCGCCTGGCGGGAGTAAGCCGCAAGGACAACATCGCCTTCGACGGCCTGGCGCGCGTGTCTCATGTAACGGATGCAACCGACTGGCGGGTCGAATACCCGTTCGTGGTGCTGACGCCCGACACCGAGGCCGAGATGGCCGGACTGGTCGCCGGGCTGATCGAGCTCGGCCTCACCATCATCCCGCGCGGCGGCGGCACCGGCTACACCGGCGGCGCGGTGCCGCTCACCGACCAGACGGCGGTCGTCAACACCGAAAAACTCGAGGCGATGAGCGCGGTGGAAATGCTGCACCTGCCCGGCTGCGAATTCGACGTACCCACCATCCACTGCGGCGCCGGCGTGGTCACCAAACGGGTGATGGACGCGGCCGATGCCGCCGGGCTGGTGTTCGCGGTCGACCCGACCTCGGCCGACGCCTCGACCATCGGCGGCAACGTATCGATGAACGCGGGCGGCAAGAAGGCCGTGCTGTGGGGCACCGCGCTGGACAACCTGGTGTCGTGGCGCATGGTCACGCCGGACGCCGACTGGATCGAAGTCAGCCGCCTCAACCACAACCTCGGCAAGATCCACGACGCGCCCTCGGCCACCTTCGAAATCCGCCGCTTTGCCGCCGACGGCAAGACGCTGAAAGGCTCGCCGGAAATCCTCACCATTCCCGGCAGCCGTTTCCGCAAAACCGGGCTCGGCAAGGACGTCACCGACAAATTCCTCGCCGGCCTGCCCGGAATCCAGAAGGAGGGCTGCGACGGCCTCATCACCTCGGCGCGCTTCGTCCTGCACCGGCTGCCGGCGCACACCCGCACCGTGTGCCTGGAATTCTTCGGCACCGCGCGCGACGCCACGCCGGCGATCGTCGAAATCAAGGATTACTGCGACGCCCATCCCGCCATCCTGCTGGCCGGGCTGGAGCACCTCGACGCGCGCTACGTCAAGGCGGTGGGCTACGCGATCAAGGCGCCGCGCGCCGCGCGCCCGAACATGGTGCTGCTGATCGACGTGGTGTCGGACGACGAAGTCGCGGTGGGCGAAGCCGCGTCAAAGATCGTCCAGCTCGCCAACGCACGCGGCGGCGAAGGCTTCATCGCGGTGTCGGCCGAGACGCGCAGGAAATTCTGGCTCGACCGCGCCCGCACCGCCGCCATCGCGGCCCACACCAACGCCTTCAAGATCAACGAGGACGTGGTGATCCCGCTGCCGTGCCTGGGCGACTACACCGATGGCATCGAGCGCATCAACATCGAACTGTCGATCGCCAACAAGCTGAAGCTGCTCGACGCGCTGGCCGAATTCTTCAGCGCCCCCCTGCCGCTGCTGGAGGACGATGAAACTCTCGCCGACCCGGCGCAGGTGGCGGACAAGCAAGCCCAGGCGCTGGCGCTGATCGCCACCGTCCGCCAGCGTTGGGCGGACTCCCTGGCCAATCTCGACGCGCCGCACGACAGCGGAACGATCTTCACCGCGCTGCGCGACAAGCACATCCGCGTCTCGTGGAAACGCGAGTTGCGGCGCGAACTGCACCAGCTTTTCATCGGTCGCGAATACGCCAAAGTGCTCGAAGCCTGCGACCGCATCCACACGGACGTGCTGAAGAGCCGCGTCTTCGTCGCGTTGCACATGCACGCCGGCGACGGCAACGTGCACACCAACATTCCGGTGTTCTCCAACGACTACGCCATGCTGCAGGAGGCGCACCGCATCGTCGACCGCGTGATGCAGCTCGCGGTGTCGCTCGGCGGCGTGATCTCGGGCGAGCACGGCATCGGCCTCACC
>DASVPF010000257.1:0-3143 GCA_036382965.1 Thiobacillus sp. | reverse complement strand
TCTTGCCCGCCGTGGCGCGGATTATGGGGTGCGCACGGGCGCGGTGGACGTCGACCTGGCGAGCGTGATGCAGCGCAAGAACGCGATCGTGAGCCGCTTCCGCGACGACGTGCAAAAGACGCTGGAAGGCGCGGACAAGGTAGAACTCATTGCCGGGCACGCCGCCTTCGAGGGCCCGCATGCCCTGACCGTGCAGCTGAATGCGGGCGGCAGCCGCCGGCTCGCTGCCGACGCCATCTTCATCAACACCGGGACGCGGGCGGCGATTCCGCCGATTCCCGGCCTCGACCGGGTGCCGGTGCTGGACGCCTCGTCGATCCAGGAACTGGACACGCTACCGCGCCACCTGCTGGTCATCGGCGGCAGCTATATCGGGCTGGAATTCGGCCAGATGTTCCGCCGTTTCGGCAGCCGGGTCAGCATCATCCAGAAGGGCCCGCAACTGATGGGACGGGAGGACGCCGACGTGGCCAACGCGGTGCACGACCTTATGGTGGAAGACGGGATCGACGTGCATCTGGATGCGGAGGTGCTGAATGCCAGCCGGCAGGACGATGGCGACGTCGTGCTGGAGCTGCGGCTGCCGGCCGGCCCGCTGCGGCTGCACGGATCCCATGTCCTGGTTGCTGCTGGAAGAACCCCCAACAGCGACGATCTCAACCTCGCCGCGGCCGGCGTGGAAACGGACGAGGCGGGCTACGTCAAGGTGAACGCGCGGCTGGAAACGGGGGTGCCGGGCGTCTATGCCCTGGGCGACGTGAAGGGCGGGCCTGCGTTCACGCACATTGCCTATGATGACTATCGGGTGCTCAAGGCCAATCTGCTGGAGGGCGGCCAGGCGACGATCAGCGGACGGCCCGTGCCCTACGCGGTGTTCATCGATCCGCAGCTCGGCCGCATCGGTCTCACCGAGCAGCAGGCCCGGGAAAGCGGGCGCCGGATTCTGGTGGCACGACTGCCCATGCGCCACGTGGCGCGGGCCCTGGAAGTGGACGAGCCGCGCGGTTTCATGAAAGCGGTCGTGGACGCTGAAAGCGGACACATCCTGGGATGCGCCGTCCTCGGCCTGGAAGGCGGCGAACTGATGAGCATGCTGCAACTGGCCATGATGGGCGGGATGCCCTACTCGCGCCTGCGGGACGCCATCTTCGCCCATCCCACGCTGGCCGAGTCCCTGAACACCCTGTTCGCCGCGCCGGAGGCGGCTGCAGGATGAACCGCCAACGAAGTTTCCCGAACTCCTCGCGGACATCGTTGTCGGTCGATATTCCCAGGACATAACAAGCCGGCGTCCGAGCCGGCTTGAACCCGGACAGGGAGTGCAACGCGATTCACAGGAGTATGAACATGACGACGACGAAACAGCGTACGGCAGCCCAAACGAACATCCGCAAGGCCCAGGCTGCATGGGCATCCATGTCGCCCCGGCAGCATGCCGCGGCACAGCCCGAAGGCCGGGCGCGCAAGAAACCCGGCACCGGCGGCGAGGGAAATTACTACCACGTCGAGGTGCTGCCCAGCGATGACTTCGTGACGTTCAGAACCCAGGACGTGGGCGAGCCCGGGCACATCCAGCGGGTCGCCGGCAAGCGCGGCAGCGGCTCGTGGGACACGGTGAAATGGCTGATCAGCAAGGACGATGCGCACATCGATCATGAGCACCTCGTTCCGGACAGCAGCGACGCGAAAAAGCTGTTGTCCGATCTCGGCGCCGAACCGGTTCACCGCAAGGGCGACATCTTCGAGGCCAGGCCGCGCCCCAACGTTGCGGAAAGCGACAAACCGACGCCCGCGCAGAAGCGCGCCCGCAGCGCGAACATCAAGAAGGCGCAAGCCGCGCGCCGGAGCTGACCGCAGCTCACGCGAACGGAGCCGCGCCGTGACCCACCGGGCACGCATCTGGAGCATCGCCCTGCTGGCCGTGCTGGCGCTGCTGTCGGCCGCAGTCGCGCTGTTCGACTGGAACCTGCTCAAGGGCACCGTCGAAGCGCGCGTCCAGCAGGCGACCGGCCGGCGGCTCGATATCGGCGGCAACTTCGACGTGCGTCTCGGCTGGCATCCGCGCATCCGCATGGAACGCGTCAGCTTCGCCAATACCGACTGGGGATCGGCGCCCGTCATGTTCCGGGCCGACGCACTCGAATTCAGCGTGGACGTCTGGGAATGGCTGCACGGCCGCCTCCGCGTACCGGAGGTGTCGCTCTCGCGGCCATCGATTCTGCTCGAAACCCACCCCGACGGACGGCGCAACTGGATCCTCGCGCGCAACCAGCGCGATCCCCGCAAAGCGCCGCACATCGACGTGCTCACCGTGGACAACGGGCGCGTCCGCTACCGCTCGCCGGAAATCGGCACCGACATCGGCGTGTCGGTGGCGACGCTCGCGGCGCCCGAACAGGGAAGCCGTCTGGTCACTACCACGGCGGGCGAAGGCCAGTTCTACCACACGCCCCTGCGTTTTCGCGGCCGCGGCGGCTCGCTGCTGCGGCTCGAGGACGAGCGCACGCCGTTCCCCATCGACATGGCTTTCACCACCCACGATGCGCAAGCCGCGTTCCGCGGCACCATCACCGCGCTGGCCAAGATGGGCGCAACCGACCTGCGCTTCAGCGCCCGCGGCAAGGATCTGTCCTCGCTGTCCCGCCTGGTGCGGATCAATCTGCCCGAGACCCCGCCCTTCTCCGTGTCGGGCCAACTCAAGCACGAGGGGAAGGTGTGGGAATTCCGCGAACTCGCGGCCCAGTTGGGCAAGAACGACGCGGCCGGGCTGTTTAGCATCACGACCGGCGATCCGCGGCCATTCGTGCGCGCCGATCTCGTTTCGCGCCATCTGGACCTGACCGCGTTCCAGCCGCCCGCGCAGGGAAAACGCACGCAGCGCCCCCTCGTGCTCGACCGGCTGCGCACCCTGGATGCCGACGTCAAGCTCGATGCGGCGGACGTCGACTGGCGGACGCTGCCGCTTGGGCGGCTGAAAGTCGTGGCCAGGCTCAATGACGGGCGGCTGGCACTCGACCCCATGGTCGTCGGCTTCGCCGATGGCACGGTGCGGGGCAGCGCCACGGTCGATGCCCGCCCGAGTCCGCCCGAATCCAGTGTAGCGGTGGAGTTCCGCAAGCTGAATCTGGGCCGGCTGTTGCCCA
>DASVPF010000256.1:0-3162 GCA_036382965.1 Thiobacillus sp. | reverse complement strand
AATGTGGCGCGACCGGCGTACCGTTTAATGCTGCGCGACCGGCGTAGCGTCTGATCGGGCATGTACGGTATAAACAATTGAATAAAAACTGGATGACATCCATGGAATTGACCGCACTGACCGCCCTATCCCCGCTCGATGGCCGCTACGGCAGCAAGACTGCGAGCCTGCGCGACTTCTTCAGCGAATACGCACTGATCAAATACCGCGTCATCGTCGAGATCGAATGGCTGAAGGCGTTGGCAGCCGAACCGGCGATTGCCGAAGTGCCGGCATTTTCCGCCGCTGCCATCGCGCTGCTCGACGGCATTGCCGACCGCTTTTCGGTGGCCGATGCCGAGCGCGTCAAGACCATCGAGGCGACCACCCATCACGACGTCAAGGCGGTGGAATATTTTCTCAAGGAAAAGACCCAAGCCAGTCCCGAGCTCGCCGCCGTGTCCGAGTTCATCCATTTCGCCTGCACCTCGGAAGACATCAACAACCTGTCGCATGCCCTGATGCTGAAGGGCGCACGCGATGCCGTGCTGCTGCCCGCACTGGAGAAGGTCATCGCGCGCCTCTCCGATCTGGCGCACGGGCTCGCCGACCAGCCGATGTTGTCGCGCACCCATGGCCAGCCCGCCTCGCCCACCACGGTCGGCAAGGAACTCGCCAACGTCGTGTACCGCCTGCGCCGCGCCTGGGATGCCATCGGCGCGGTCGAATTGCTGGGCAAGATCAACGGCGCGGTCGGCAACTACAACGCGCACCTGTCGGCCTATCCCGAGCTCGACTGGGAAAGTTTCGCGCGCGAATTCGTGATGCATCTCGGACTGACCTTCAATCCCTACACCATCCAGATCGAGCCGCACGACGCCATGGCCGAGCTGTACGATGCCATCGCGCGCACCAACACCATCCTCATCGACTTCAACCGCGACGTCTGGGGCTACATCTCGGTCGGCTATTTCAAGCAGAAGGTGAAGGCGGGCGAAGTGGGTTCCTCCACCATGCCGCACAAGGTCAACCCGATCGACTTCGAAAACAGCGAAGGCAACCTGGGGCTGGCCAACGCGGTGTTGCGCCATCTGGCCGAAAAGTTGCCGGTCTCGCGCTGGCAGCGCGACCTCACCGATTCCACCGTGCTGCGCAACATGGGTGTCGGCTTCGGCTACAGCCTGCTGGCCTACGAATCCTGCCTGCGCGGCCTGGGCAAGCTCGAAGCCAACCCGGCGGCAACCGCGGCCGATCTCGACGCCAACTGGGAGGTGCTGGCCGAACCGATCCAGACCGTGATGCGGCGCTACGGCGTCGCCAATCCCTACGAGCAGTTGAAGGAGCTGACGCGCGGCAAGGGCGGCATGACGCGCGAGACGCTGCACGCCTTCATCGACGGACTGGCCATTCCGGATGCCGCGAAGACGCGCCTGAAGGCGATGACGCCGGCGTCGTATACCGGCATGGCGGCCGAGCTGGCCCGGCAGATTTAAGCCGGCCGACGGGCCGGTTGATCAGTCGATGGCCTGATAGCGCACCGCGACGATTTCCACCTCGCGCCGGCCTTCCGGCGTCAGCACGCTGACGGTGTCGCCTTCGCGCGCCTTCAGCAGCGCGCGCGCCATCGGCGAAATCCAGGCGATGCGTCCGCGTCCGGCGTCGGCTTCGTCGATACCGACGATGGCGTAGGTGGACTCGTTGCCGCTTTCATCGGCGACGGTGACGGTGGCGCCGAAGAACACCTGGTCGCTGTCCTCGCGCGTGGCGGGGTCGACGACCTCGGCGTGTTCCAGGCGCTTGGACAGGAAGCGGATGCGGCGGTCGACTTCGCGCAGGCGCTTCTTGCCGTAGATGTAATCGCCGTTTTCCGAGCGGTCGCCGTTGCTCGCCGCCCAGCTGATCGTCTCCACCAGCCTGGGCCGCTCGACTTTCCATAGCTGGTTGAATTCGGCGTCGAGCCGCGCGTAGCCGGCGGGCGTCATGTAATTCTTCGACCCTGCAGGCAGCGCCGGGGCGGCGGCGTCGTCCTCGTCGCCGTCCGGCGCGTCGTTTTCCTTGACGAATGCTTTATTCATTTTGGATAAAGCATCATTCGGGCAGGCGCCTTGTTCATCGCACCAGCCAGGCAATCAGCGAGAGCAGCAGCGAACCGAGAAGCACGCTGGTGAAGGGGAAGTAGAATACGCCCCGCGCGCGTTTGATCCGGACGTCGCCGGGCAGCCGGCCCAGACCCAGCCGATGGAGCCAGGGGGTGAGCAGTCCAAAAACCAGACACGCCAGAACGAGTGTTGCCAGCCATTTCATCATGAAGGGATTTTAGCCGATGGACGCCACCCTGCCGCCGCTGTTCGGATTGATGCTGGCAGGGGCGGTGCAGCGACTGGTCGCGGAGTGATTTGTCTACTGCCCGAACGGGCGGGAACGGACAATAAAAAACGCCGGCGATAACCGGCGTTTTGCTGAGTAAGAAATTCCGACTCAGTCGGTCGTGGCCTGCCCGGACGCGACCTTCTGACGCAAGCGCAGGCCGACCAGGCCGACCCCCACCAGCAGCATGGCCCAGGTTTCGGGTTCCGGAACCGGGACAGTGACGGCAGCGATGGAATAGAAGCCGCCATTCGTGCCGACGCTGTTGCCGCCGATCTTGAGGGTGTAATTGCCGGCAGCGAAAAACGAATTGGCGGGGAGGATCAAATGATCCGGATCGCCATTGGACACAAAAGTCGCATAGAGCGCGTTGCCGCTGTCGTAAATTGTGGCGCTCAGCCCCGTGATGTTGGTGTAATCAATCGAGAAAAATGAAAGAGGAATGTCCGATACGCCGGAGCCGGCATAGAGCGGGGTCGTGATGGTAAAAGTCAGACTGTGATCGATCGCGCCTTGTGAGGCAACCGCGAAGGTATCGCCATAAGTTGTCGGCGCGCCGAATGCGCCCAGGTACATGCTGTCAACGAGCGCCAGGTTATTTGCTGCGTGAGCGCCACCCGCCATCATCAGACCGGCGGCCAAAGCCAGTGCGCGAAATTTCATTTTATTTCCCCCCCCAAATATGACAGTTTGATTTTACCCGCTTCTCATCCAGACTATCCGAAGCAATCATCATTCCTGAATGTGTAAAGAAAATCGATATTCGCTGTTTCCGCCGATTTTCGCTTGATGGCTTGAACGAAGCAAGAAGGAAGC
>DASVPF010000255.1:0-1666 GCA_036382965.1 Thiobacillus sp. | reverse complement strand
TCGCCGACGCGCAGTGGATCGAATGGGGCGGCGCCGTGCGCTGGCTGGCGAGCAACCTGCCGGCGGCGGCGCTGCGCTTCGATGCCGCCTGCTTCGCCAACGTCAACCGGCCGCAGGATCTGGGCAATTAGCGCTCGACGGCGCCAAATCAATTAACCCTGCCGGGTGTCCGCAGTCGGCATGCAGTACTGCTGCAAATGGTCCGGTACGCCGGGCGGGCAGATGCCGCAGCCGCGATTGCCGGGCACGGCGTAGTCGATGAATTTCGGATACGCGAGCTTCAGGTCGCCCATCAGCTTCACGAATTCTTCCAGCGTGCGGTCGCCGCCGACGCGCGGATTGCGCGCCTTTTCCTGGCCGATGGTGCTGACGCGGCGCTGTTCGTAGTCGTGGGCGGGGTAGACCAGGGTGTCGTCGTCGAGCGCGAACAGCGTGCCGCGCACCGAGCGATACAGCGCGGCGGCGTCGCCGTTCTGGAAGTCGGTGCGGCCGCAGGCGTCGATCAGCAGCGCATCGCCGCTGTAGAGCCGGCCGTCGTGCAGGTAGGCGAAATGGTTGTCGGTGTGACCCGGGGTGTGCAGCGGCGTCAGTTCGACCGAGCCCATTTTGAACGGCGTGCCTTCGACGATGCCGACGTCGGTGCACGGCAGCGCATCGAGCGCGGGGCCGGCGATGCGGCTGCCGGCAACTTCTTTCAGCTTGCTGGCCGAGGTGATGTGGTCGGCGTGAATGTGCGTTTCCACGGTGTAGGCGAGTTTGAGGCCGAGCGCGTTGATGGCGGCCAGGTCGCGCTCCCAGGCCGGCAGCACCGGATCGATCAGGAGCGCCTGGCCGCTTGCCTCGCAGCCGAGGAGGTAGGTGTAGGTGCTGGAAATGGGTTCGAACAGCTGCCTGAAAATCATGCGCGGCTCCCGCTGGAGTGGATCAGGATGCGGCCAGGGTTTCGTCCAGAAGTTCCACCCAGTGCCGCACCGGGATCGGCGTGCCCGACTGCAGATGGGTGAGGCAGCCGATGTTGGCGGTGACGATCATGGCCGGTGTGCCCGACTGCAGATGGCCAAGCTTGCGGGTTTTGAGCGCGCCGGCGATCGCCGGCTGCAGAATCGAATAGGTGCCGGCCGAGCCGCAGCACAGATGGCTTTCGGCCACCGGCGTAAGGTCGAAGCCGGCGTCGGCGAGCAGGGTCTCGACGCCGCCGCTGAGCTTCTGCCCGTGCTGCAGGGTGCAGGGCGGGTGGTAGGCGATGCGCTTTGACGCGGGCCGCGCGGTCAGCGCCTTGATCGCGTCGCGCTCGGCGAAGAGGATTTCGGAAATGTCTTTCGTCATGGCGGAAATCCGGGCAGCCTTGTCCGCATAGGCGGGGTCAAGGCGCAGCAGCCAGGCGTAGTCCTTCACCCTCACGCCGCAGCCCGATGCCGTCATCACGACGGCTTCCGCCCCGGCGTCGAGATGTGGCAGCCAGGCGTCGATGTTGCGGCGGGCGGCGGCGAGTCCCGCTTCGGTGTCGTTGAGGTGGTGCGCCAGCGCGCCGCAGCAGCCGGCTTCCTGCGCGGTAATAAGGCTAATGCCGAGGCGGTCGAGTACGCGCGCGGTGGCGGCGATCGAAGGTTGCTGATCGCTGGCGCGGAGGCGGCCGCGCGCGGCCTCGAGCGAGCCGCCACCTTCG
>DASVPF010000254.1:0-3308 GCA_036382965.1 Thiobacillus sp. | reverse complement strand
TCGATCACGCGCGACTGGATAAACAGCGTGGCCTGCGCCGGGTCGACGCCGGCGGCGCTTCACGCCGTGCGCCGCCATATAATCCATCTCGCCATGAAAGCCCCGATCCAGCCATGCCTGCAAACCCGCCTCGGCCGCGCTCAACTCGCCGTCGGAAATGCCCAACGCGGCAACGCCGAGCTCGCGCCCCCATTGCTTGATTTGCTGCGCCAATCGGCTTAACTCAGTTTTATTTAAGGCCTGCTCATGCATAAGGACGATGATACCGCGCGCTGCCGCTGCCATCTGGCCGACGAGGCCGCGACCCTGGCGTTCGGCGCGCGACTGGCAAAATCACTCGCACCGGGGATGTGCTGCTACCTCGAGGGCGACCTGGGCGCGGGAAAAACGACCCTGGTGCGCGGGGTGTTGCGGGGACTGGGGCACAACGGACGGGTGAAAAGCCCGACTTACACCCTGGTCGAAACCTACAGCCTGCCCGCGTTTGAGCTGTATCATTTCGACCTGTATCGTATGCACGACCCGCGTGAATGGCTGGACGCCGGGTTTCGCGATGCGAGCGACGGCCGGGCGGTAAGCCTGATCGAATGGCCGGAAAAGGCCGCCGGCTGGCTGCCGCCGCCGGACGTGGTGATCCGGCTGACGATTGTCGACGAGGCGCGCGAAATCGAATGCGAAGCGGCAAGCCCGCGCGGTGCCCACTATCTGGAGACATGTTGCACATCCTGCTAAAAATTCTGCTGCTGTGTTGCGCATTGACCTCGGGCTGGGCCCAGGCGCTGCAGCTGTCCGCCAGCCGCCTGTGGCCATCGCCCGATTACACCCGGATCACGCTGGAGGCCGCGCAGCCGGTCGCGTACAAATATTTCGTTCTGTCGAACCCGGACCGGCTGGTGATCGACCTCGAAGGGGTGGAGGCGGGCGCTGCGCTCGACGCACTGGCGGGGCAGCTGTCTGCAGAAGATTCCTACATCGGCGCGATCCGGGTGGGCATGAATCGCCCCGGCGTGATGCGCCTGGTGCTGGACCTGAAAACCCCGATCAAGCCGTCGCTGTTCCAGTTGCAGCCGCTGGGACAATACGGCCACCGTCTGGTGGTCGATCTCTATCCCGTTCAGGCAGGGCCGGCGCAGGCGCCCGATGCTATGGCCCGTCCGGTGATGCCAGCGCAGGCGAACGGGGTCGAGCAACCCAAACCGGCCAAGCCGGGGGCATCGCAGTATGCACGGTTGATCACAGTGGCGATCGATGCCGGCCACGGGGGCGAAGACCCGGGCGCTAGCGGCGCCAACGGCTCGCACGAAAAAGACATCACGCTGGCGCTGGCCAGGAAGCTCAAGCAGAAAATTGATGCGCAGGTGAACATGCGCGCCGTGCTGATCCGTGACGGCGACTATTTCGTGCCGCTCGGCCAGCGCGTCGTCAAGGCGCGCGCGCTGAAGGCCGACCTGTTCGTGTCGATCCATGCCGATGCCTTCATCAAGCCGGATGCGCGTGGCTCGTCGGTGTTTGCGCTGTCCGAGAACGGGGCGACGTCGGTCGCTGCGCGCTGGCTGGCCAAGCGGGAAAACGACGCCGACCTGATCGGCGGCGTCAACGTCGACGTCAAGGATCCCTTTCTCAAGCGTACCCTCATCGACCTGTCGCAAACCGCGACCATCAACGACAGCCTGAAACTCGGGCATGCGGTGCTGAAGAAAATCGGCGGCGTCAACGCGCTGCACAAGGGCGAGGTCGAACAGGCAGGCTTCGCGGTGCTGAAGGCGCCGGATATTCCGTCGATCCTGATCGAGACCGCGTTCATTTCCAACCCGGAAGAAGAAAAGCGCCTGAACGATCCTGACTACCAGGACAGGCTGATCGCGGCCATTGTCGACGGCCTCAGGAATTACTTCGACAAGCATCCGCTGACCGCGCCGTCGCGGCTGACGCGCAACCCATGACCGCCAGTTTGCTGGGCGCGCCCGCGCCCGGTTTCGACCGGCCGCTGGAGGTGCTGGAAGCGTGCCACGGCCGCATCGCCAAACAGTGCGACACGCTGGACAAGCTGCTGGCGCATCTGCCCGCGCACGGCGCCGACACCCAGGCACAGCAGGCGGCACGCGCAGTGCTGGCCTACTTCGACATCGCGGCGGTGCATCACCACGACGACGAGGAGCGCAACCTGTTTCCGTTGCTGGAGCAGGCCGGCGCCACCGGCGCCTGCGACCTGGTCGAGCTGCTGACCCACGAACACGACGAGCTGGCGCTGCAGTGGCGGCATCTGCGCGTGCAGCTCGCGCAGATTGCCGCGGGACGGGCGACTGCGCTGGATGCGGCGCTGACGCACCGCTTCGTTGCGCTCAATCGCAGCCATCTCGAATTCGAAAATACCCGTGTGCTGCCACTGGCGCGGCAGGTGCTGCGGGCCGACGACTTGCTGCGCCTGGGTAAGGCCATGGCGGCACGGCGCGCCCTTCGACAAGCTCAGGACGAGCGGGATTAATTGTGAGCATCCGCGTATTGCCCGATGTGCTGATTTCGCAGATCGCCGCCGGCGAGGTGGTCGAGCGTCCCGCCGCGGCGTTGAAGGAAATAATCGAGAATAGCCTCGACGCCGGCGCCACCGAGATCCAGATCGAACTTGAGCAGGGCGGTGTCAAGCGCATCCGCGTCGCCGACAACGGCAGCGGGATTGCGCGCGACGAACTTGTGCTCGCGCTGACCCGCCACGCCACCAGCAAGATCGGCAGCCTCGCCGATCTCGAACGGGTGGCAAGCCTGGGCTTTCGCGGCGAGGCGCTGGCGTCGATCGCCGCCATTGCGCGGGTGCAGCTCGTCAGCCGCAGTGCCGGTCCTGATCACAGCGGCGCCGAGCATGCCTGGATGGTGCGGGCCGAAGGCGGCCGCCTGGATGTCCCCACGCCGGCCGCGCGCGCGACCGGCACGACGATCGACATCCAGGACCTGTTCTTCAACACGCCGGCGCGGCGCAAGTTCCTCAAGACCGAGGCCACCGAATACGCGCATTGCGCCGAGACCGTGCGACGGCTGGCGCTGGCGAACCCGGCCACGGCGTTCACGCTCACCCACAACGGCCGGGTGCAATTGCGCCTGAACGCGGAAGCGGCCGCAGCGCGGGTGCGCCAGGTGCTGGGCGAGGCATTCGAACGCAACACGATCGCGGTCGAGGCCGCCGTCGGCGCGCTGCGGGTGTCCGGCTGGGTGATCCGCCCGAGTGCGGCGACGGCGAGCCGCGACGGCCAGCACGTCTTCGTCAACGGCCGCTACGTGCGCGACAAGCTGATCGTCCATGCGCTCAAGGAAGC
>DASVPF010000253.1:0-2725 GCA_036382965.1 Thiobacillus sp. | reverse complement strand
GGAAGGGGTGGCCATTCAGTGTGCTCTATCGTTCGGGGCGGTTCATTGAAACAGGGCGGCGAGCTGATCCAGGCTTTCCTGGACATCTGCACGGTCGGGAATGTTCTGCTGGAGGAAGGCCTCGATGCCAGGCTGCAATTTGATGGCCTCGTCCAGCAGCGGGTCGGAACCGGCGGCATAGGCGCCGACGTTGATCAGGTCGCGGCTGCGTTCATAGCGCGAATACAGCTTCTTCAGCCGGCGCGCCAGTTGCTGGTGCTCCATCGTGGTGATGCCATGCATGGCGCGGCTGATCGACTGTTCGACGTTGATGGCGGGGTAATGCCCGCTTTCGGCCAGCGAACGATCCAGCACGATGTGGCCGTCCAGAATGGCGCGTGCAGCGTCGGCGATCGGGTCCTGCTGGTCGTCGCCTTCGGTCAGCACGGTGTAGAAGGCGGTGATCGAGCCGCCGCCCGGCTTGCCGTTGCCGGCGCGTTCCACCAGTGCCGGCAGCTTGGCGAACACCGACGGCGGGTAGCCCTTGGTGGCCGGCGGCTCGCCGATTGCCAGCGCGATTTCGCGCTGCGCCATGGCGTAGCGGGTGAGCGAATCCATGATCAGCAGCACGTTCTTGCCCTGGTCGCGGAAATGCTCGGCGATCGAGGTGGCGTAGGCAGCGCCTTGCAGCCGCATCAGCGGCGGCGTGTCGGCCGGTGCGGCCACCACGACGGCGCGCGCCAGGCCTTCCTCGCCGAGAATCTGTTCGATGAATTCCTTGACCTCGCGGCCGCGTTCGCCGATCAGGCCGACGACGATGACGTCGGCGCTGGTGTAGCGCGCCATCATCCCCAGCAGCACGCTCTTGCCGACGCCGGAACCGGCGAACAGGCCCATGCGCTGGCCGCGGCCGACGGTCAGCATGCTGTTGATGGCGCGCACGCCGACATCGAGGACGTCGGTGATCGGGGAGCGCGCCAGCGGGTTGGCGGCGCGGTTGTTGAGCGGTGCCGTGGCGGCGGTGTTCAGCGGCCCGAGGCTGTCGAGCGGGCGGCCGCTGCTGTCGAGGACGCGTCCCAGCAGGCTGTCGCCGACCGGCAGGTGACGGGTGCGATCGCTCGGGCGCCGCCGCGGATGCTTGACCCGGCCCAGACCGGGCAGGGTGGGGATGACTTCCACCGGGAACACCCGCGCGCCAGGAACGATGCCCTCGACATCGCTCTGCGGCATGAGGAAAAGATGGTCGCCCGAGAACCCCACCACCTCGGCTTCGAGTTGCGAGCCGTTGGGCAGGGGGACGGTGCAGGCGCTGCCGACCGGCAATTTCAGCCCGACCGCTTCCATCACCAGCCCGGCCACGCGCGTCACGCGGCCCGATACCTGCATCGGTTCCGCGATCGCCAGCAATTCGCTGCAATCCTTCAGGTAGGCGGTCCAGCGCTCGCTGTGGGTTTGTGCATTCATGATGGTCAGACGGCCAGCCAGTCGGAATCTTTGCTGAGCGCGGCGGCCAGGCGTTGCCAGCGCGTGGGCAGCGAGGCGTCGATCTGGTTGCTGGCAGTTTCCACGCGGCAGCCGCCGGGTTCGAGCTGCGTGTCGTCGGCCAGTTGCCAGCCGATCTTGTCGAGTTCGACGCCCATTTTTCCGCGGATCAGCAGCGCATCGTCGGGGTGCAGATAGAGCAGGGCCGGCTGCTGCAAAACCGGCAGGTAGCGCACGGCCTCCTTCACGATCGGCATGACCAGTTCGGGGCGCACCGCCAGGGCGGTTTTCAGGAGAGCGCGTGCGAAGTCGAGTGACAGATCGAGCACCTGCTGCGAAATCGCTTCGTCGGCCTGGCCGACTTCGGCCGCGAACGCGTCGGCAATGCCGCGCAGCCGGGCGGCTTCGAGGGCGGCTTCCTGCTGGCCCTGGGCATAGCCTTCGGCCCGCCCGGCGTGATAGCCCTCCTGCCGGGCCTGTTCCTGGATGGCGGTGATCTGTTCGATCGTCGGCAGGCTGACGCCGGCGCAGGCCGTGTTCCTGACCGTATTCGGTTCCTCGAAACTGGTCATCTCCCACGGCGTGCAGGCCGGCTGGTCGGCGCTGGAAATGATGCAGGTTGCGGCTTGTCGCGCGGCATTCGTCATGCGTTCGATTCCTTCAGGGCGGACAAGCGCTTAGACATACTGCTCTTCCCCTTTCGCGCCCAGCGAGATCTGGCCTTCGTCGGCCAGGCGGCGGACGATCACCAGGATTTCCTTCTGCTGCGCCTCGACCTCGGACAGACGCACCGGCCCTTTGGATTCGAGGTCTTCACGCATCATTTCAGCGGCACGCTGCGACATGTTCTTGAAGATTTTCTCGCGCATGTCTTCCGAGGCGCCCTTGAGCGCGATGATGAGCGAGTCGGACTGCACTTCGCGCAGCAGCAGCTGGATGCCCCGGTCCTCGATGTCCAGAATGTTCTCGAACACGAACATTTCGTCCATGATCTTCTGCGCCATGTCCGGGTCGTAGCTTTTCAGATGCTCCATGGCGGAGGCTTCGTTCTCGCCGCTCATGAAGTTGAGAATGTCGGCCGCGGCACGGGTGCCGCCCATCGGCTGTTTCTTCAGCACGTCGCTGCCCGACAGCAGCTTGGTCAGCACGTCGTTCAGCTCGCGCAGCGCCGTCGGCTGCACGCCGGAGAGCGTGGCGATGCGCAGCAGCACGTCGTTGCGCAGGCGTTCGGTGAAGCAGCCCAGCACCTCGCAGGCCTGGTCGC
>DASVPF010000252.1:0-3208 GCA_036382965.1 Thiobacillus sp. | reverse complement strand
TTCGAATACGAATTCCAGCTGGCGGGGATGAACCGCAACCTCAAGCCCGACATCGAAACCCTGTTCCTGACGCCGTCGGATCAATACATGTTCATTTCCGCCAGCATGATCCGCGAGATCGCGCAGCTGGGCGGCGACGTGAGGGCCTTCGTCCACCCATTGGTGGCACAGCGATTAAGTGAGAAAATAAGTAAAAACTGATATGACCCGGAGAACAGCATGGCCATGATGATTACGGACGAATGCATCAATTGCGACGTCTGCCTGCCCGAATGCCCCAACGACGCCATTTCCCAGGGCGACGAGATTTACATCATCGATCCCAACAAGTGCACCGAGTGCGTCGGTCACTTCGATACGCCGCAGTGCGTGGAGGTGTGCCCGGTCGATTGCATTCCGCTGAATCCGGACTATCCGGAAAGCAAGGATCAATTGCAGGAAAAGTTTCTGCGCCTGACCGCCAGCAAGTAAAGCTCAAGCCGTTCTGGCCAGTTGGGCCCCGCCCGGATGATCGGACAGGGCATCGGCGATGCGCGCGTTGATGCGCGCCAGCTGGTCCAGCTGATCGCTCACGGTTCCCATTGCGGTTTCGAGTTCGGCGATGCGCTCGTCCAGCGTTTCGGTCGCGGCGTGAATGCGGCTGACGCTTTCCAGCCGGCGCTTCAGCTGGATCTTGTGCTCGCGTACCTGGGTTTCCATTGGTGCGATCAGCGCTTTCAGCCAGGATTCGGTCTCATTGTTGGCCAGCTCGAATACCTGCACCGTCTTGCTGGCAAGCGTCTCGAAAAAGCGCGTGGTCAACTGGTGCTGGCCCACGGTCAGCATGCTGAACACGGTGTTGAAGCGTTGCTCGAAAATGCGCTCCAGCCGCGCCATTTCCTTGCGGTATTTGCGCAGGCTGTGCTCCGGGGGATTGACCGCCGCCAACCCATGCTCGTCGCTGAATTTCTGATACATCGCCGTCATCATGGCGCGGATTTCCAGAATGATCGTCGCGGACGCCTCCAGATTTCCGTTCAGCCGACGGAAAAAACGTCCCATCGCTTCCCGCAGCCCCGTGCTGAAGCGGCTTTTTTCCATGGCCTGCCGGGTGGTGCGCACCTCGTCGCGTAACGCCTGCATGCCCAACCGCAGCCGCAGCGTCTCGACCTGGGATGCGAACACATTGCGTAGCGCATTGAACTGCACCAGGCCGCGTTCGAATTGCTGTTTGTCCTCGTTGGCCTTGACCATCATGTGCTGGATGACGTCGCGGTTCTTGCCGCGCAGTCCCTGCAATTCGTCGACCTGATCCTGGAGCGTGGCGAGCCGGGTTTCCAGCAATTCGGTGGTCTTGACCATCACGTCTTCCACCGCAGCCTGGGTCGATTCGCCGATCAGCGCCTGCTTGCAGGGAATCAGCTCCTGCGTCAGCGCCGCTTCCAGTTCGGGCAGACGGCTCTTCGCCAGCAGGGCGGTATCGTTCTTTACCTTGGCGACCAGCGCCTTCTGCGCCGATACCGGGTAGACCTGGCCGGGGGGCAGGTCGAGCAGGGCCGCGCTGCCGGCGACCTGCTTGGCGATTTCGGCGTCGATTTGCGCCTGCGTCTTGAGCTCGTCCCACAGGCCGTCGATCTTGTTCAGCACCACCAGCCGCGCACGGCGGGCGCCCTGCACCGGCGCGATGTGGTGGCGCCAGATTTCGATATCGGTCTTGGTGACCCCGGTGTCGGCGGCCAGCAGGAACAGCACTGCATGCGCGTTGGGCAGCATGCTGAGCGTCAGTTCGGGCTCGGTGCCGATAGCATTCAGGCCCGGCGTGTCGAGGATGACCAGCCCCTGTTTCAGCAGCGGATGCGGGAAATTGATCAGCGCGTGGCGCCAGCGCGGGATCGCGATGCCGCCGTCGCGTTCCAGGCTGTGCGCGGTTTCCTCGTCGTCGGGATTGATCAGGCCGTAGGCTTCGGCCGTGGCCGCGTCGACCTGCATGGTGTCGGCCAGCCGCACCAGCATCGCGCTCATCTCCTCGGCGGAGTCGAGGTTGAGCGGGAATTCGGTCCAGGCCGCCGCGTCGCGCTTGAAGTCGGCAACGCTGCCTGTCTGGACCTTGGTTTCGATCGGCAGCAGGCGCAACGACGGGCGATGCAGCGGATCGAAATAGAGTTCGGTGGGGCACATGGTGGTGCGCCCGGCGGACGACGGCAGCACGCGCTGGCGGTAATCCGAAAAGAAAATCGCATTGATGAGTTCGGATTTGCCGCGCGAGAACTCGGCGACGAAGGCCACGTTCAGCGTGTCTTCCTGCAGGCGGCCGAGCAGTTGGGTCAGCCGCAGCTCGGATTCGGCATCGCCCAGTTCCTGCGCGGCGAGCCAGTCGCGCAGCGCCTCGACGCGCACGTAAACGGCATCGCGCCAGGCACTGTAATGCTCGAATTCGTCAACCAGGGTCGTGGGATTCATGGGGGCGATTATCGGATAGGGCTCGGTCTTTTAACGACAGGTTAATGACAAACTTGATTCATGCGCAGGCGGGTCAACGCTGGCAGGCCGGGCAGTAAAAACTCGCGCGCTGCCCCTGCACGATGCGGCGGATCGGCGTGGCGCAGGTCTTGCACGGCAGGCCTGCGCGGTCGTACACCCGCGTTTGCAGCTGGAAATAGCCCAGCTCGCCGTCGCTTGCGACGTAATCGCGCAGCGAACTGCCGCCTGCGGCGATGGCGGCCGTCAGCACCTGTTTGATCGCCGCCGCCAGCCGTGCGCAGGCCGGTCGGCTGAGGCGGCGCGCGGCGGTGGCGGGGCGGATGCCGGCGTGGAACAGCGATTCGGAGGCGTAGATGTTGCCGACGCCGACCACCACGTGCGCATCCATGACGACCTGCTTGATGGCGGCGCTGCGGCGCCGGCATTGCGCGTGCAGGTAGGCGGCGTTGAACGCCGGAGTCAGCGGCTCCGGTCCCAGATGGGCCAGCAGCGGATGCTGCGCCGCATCGTCGGTCCACAGCACAGCGCCGAAGCGGCGCGGGTCGCGCAGCCTGAGCGTCATGCCATCGTCGAACTGCCAGTCGACGTGGTCGTGCAGCGCGGCGGGCTCGTCGGCGCCGGCAAGGCGCAGGCTGCCCGACATGCCCAGGTGCACGATCTGGGTGGCCGCGCCAAAATCGAACAGCAGGTATTTGCCGCGCCGGCTGAGGTCCTTGAGCGTGAGCCCCGCCAGCCGTTCGACCAGTTC
>DASVPF010000251.1:0-1589 GCA_036382965.1 Thiobacillus sp. | reverse complement strand
ACGCTGCACGAGATTCTGCTGCAAGCCGGATTTTCCCCTGCGGTGGCACAACTGTTGCCGGGCGAGGGATCGACGCTCGGATCGCTGCTGGTCGGCCATCCCGACGTGGCTGCGATCGCCTTTACCGGCTCGCGCGAGGTGGGGCTGGCGCTCATCGAACAGGCGCACCGGCGCAGTCCGGAACAGCGGCGGGTCAAGCGCGTGGTGTGCGAAATGGGCGGCAAGAACGCGATCATCGTCGACGAGGACGCCGACCTCGACGAGGCGGTGACGCATATCGTGGCGTCCGCGTTCGGTTACCAGGGGCAGAAGTGTTCCGCCGCGTCGCGCCTGATCGCCGTGGGGCGCGTGCACGAACGCCTGCTGGCGCGCTTGGCCGATGCGCTGGCGAGCTGGCCGCTGGGGCCGCCCGCCGATCCGCAATACCGCTTCGGCCCGGTGATCAACCGGCAGGCGCTGGAGAAGGCGCAGCGCTATATCGACATCGGCCGCGCGGAAGGCAGTCTGTTTTTTCAGGGCGACGTGCCGAATCGCGACGGCTGGTATTTCGCGCCGGCGATTTTCGACGGCATCCAACCGCACCACCGGCTGGCGCGCGAGGAAATCTTCGCGCCGATTCTGGCCGTGCTGCACGCGCCGGATTTCGAAACTGCGCTGGCGTGGGCCAACGACAGCGACTATGCCCTGACCGGCGGCGTGTTCTCGCGCCTGCCGCAGCATCTGGACGCGGCGCGGCAGCAATTCCGCGTCGGCAACCTGTATCTCAATCGCACGATCACCGGCGCCCGCGTCGGCATCCAGCCGTTCGGCGGAACGGCGCTTTCAGGCACCGGCATCCAGGCAGGCGGCGAGGACTATCTAAGGCAGTTCGTGTGGTCGCGAGTGGTCAGCAGCAACCAGCTGCGCCACGGTTACGTGCCGGGCACGAATTAGGGAAGCACTGATTTATTCGGTCATCGCGAGGAGCGTAGCGACGTGGCGATCCAGTGACCGTTAATCCGCTGGCATTCTGGATTGCTTCGCTGCGCTCGCAATGACAAAACATGAATAAATCAGCGCCTCCTTAGGGCTGCGCCCGGCACTGGCCAGGCGGACTTCACGCAGCGTTCTGCTTGTACTCAACCCACTTGGCGACCTGCTCGTCCCAATCGTCGCCCCGGAAGTAGGGGTTGGACCGCGGCTGGCTGATCATGTTGGGGTCGACCGGGATATCCATGCCTTCGAGGAAGTTGGACAGACCGATGCGCTCGATCATCTCGCCGGTGCGTTCGTGGTCCAGGGCGTTTTCCGCGAAGAAGTCGAGGATGTTGCGCGCCAGTTCGTTCAGCTTCTCGAAGTCCTCGTCGGTTTCCAGCCTCATGAACGGAATCACCACGGTGCCCATGGTTGCGCCGATCTTCAGCACGCCCTTGCCGCCCACCAGGATGGATACGCCCTTGTCCTTGCCTGGCAGGAGGCCGCCGGGGATGACGTTGAGGCAGTGCATGCAGCGCACGCAGTTCTTGTTGTCGATGCACAGGGTGTTGCCGTCGCCCAGGTTGGCGGCAGACACGTGCTCGCTGGCCTGGAACTTGTCGGATGCCATCAGG
>DASVPF010000250.1:0-2391 GCA_036382965.1 Thiobacillus sp. | reverse complement strand
CGGATTATTCGATTTTTGCATCGGCGCGCGCTGCCGCGATGGCGTCGCGGATGCGCATCTGCTGCACTTGCTCGATGCCTTCGCCGCCGAGCGCGCGGAAAGCGTCCAGCAACAGGTGCAGCTCGCGCGCGTTGAAGGCATAGCGCCCCGGATGCGCGACCACCGCCATGCCGCCGCTGGCGCGGATCCAGCCGACGGCGTTTTCCAGCGTGGTCCACTCGTGTTCGACGTAGCCGGGATGGCCGCGGGTGAGAAAGCGCCGGAATGCAGCGCGGATGTCGGGCGCGTGCCCCTGGTCGACCAGCCAGCGCGCGAAATGCGTGCGTCCCACCATCTGCTTGTTGACGGCACAGCCATAGGCGCCGTCGTAGGCACCTATGATGCCGGACCGCGCCAGATCGTCGCCCATGCGCCGCGCGCGCTCGATGCGCCCGAGGCGGATGTCATAGAGGCCGGCGGCAAGTTCCGGGTGCGCGGGATCGATGCGCAAGCCGACGATGTGCACGGTCTGCCCACCCCAGCTCACCGAGATTTCGACGCCCGGAATCAGCGTCAGCCCGGCCGCGTCCGCCGCCGCCTGCGCCGCGGCGATGCCCATCACGTCGTCGTGGTCGGTCAGCGCGAGCACGTGCACGCCGTTGGCCGCGGCACGCGCGACGACGCCGGCGGGCGACAACATGCCGTCGGACACATTGGAGTGGCAATGCAGATCGATATTGAGCATCGATGATCAGGATCAGGGAACCAAGGTCAAAAGCGCTTGGTCAGGAGGGGGAATCATAGCAAAATAAGCTTTCTCCCGAATTTCGGCTGGCCGCGTCCTCCTCCGGCGCACGAACATAATGAAAAAACTGCTGTTTGATCTGTTCCCCATCATCATCTTTTTCATCGCCTACAAGATAGGCGATTCGAATGCCGAAGCCACACGCGCCTTCATGGCCGGTCTCGGCCTGCCGCAACCGGTGGGGGTGGGCGAGAAACCCGGCATCTACCTCGCCACGCTGGTCGCCATCGTCGCCAGTTTCGGGCAGATCGCCTGGGTCAAGCTGCGCGGCCACACCGTCGAGACCATGATGTGGCTGAGTCTGGGCATCATCGCGGTGTTCGGCGGCGCTACCCTG
Organism: Thiobacillus sp.; assembly: GCA_036382965.1. Lineage (GTDB taxonomy): Bacteria > Pseudomonadota > Gammaproteobacteria > Burkholderiales > Thiobacillaceae > Thiobacillus. Next base: position 1,270 of record DASVPF010000250.1, on the reverse strand, counting down.
TGGCTGCACGACGAGAGCTTCATCAAATGGAAGCCGACGGTGCTGTACTGGATTTTTGCCGGCATCATTTTTGGCTCTGCCGCATTCGGCCGCAACGTGATCAAAGGCGTCATGACCGAGCAAATGGAACTTCCCGACATCGCATGGAGTCGGTTGAACGCGAGCTGGGGCGGATTTTTTGCCTTGATGGGGGTTGCAAATCTGTTTGTCGCCTTCAACTTCTCGACCGACACCTGGGTCAATTTCAAGCTGTTCGGCAGCCTGGGCCTGATGTTGGTGTTCGTCATTGCGCAGAGCATGATGCTGACCCGGTATCTGGACAAAGCAGCCTTGGACAAGGAAGAAAAGCAATAATGTTCTATGCCATCGTCGGGGAGGATGTGCCCGACAGCCTCGCCAAGCGGCTTGCCGCCCGCCCCGCGCATCTGGATCGCCTGCAGGCATTGCAGCAGGCCGGACGACTGCTTCTGGCGGGGCCGTTCCCCGCCATCGACGGCAACGACCCCGGCAGCGCAGGATTTTCCGGCAGCCTGATCGTCGCCGAATTCGACACTCTGAACGATGCACAGGCCTGGGCCGATGCCGACCCCTATCTGGCGGCAGGCGTCTATGCTGAGGTCAGTGTCAAACCTTTCAAGAAAGTCTTACCCGCATGAGCACGGCCGACCTGATCCGCCAGCGCCTCGCCGCGCTGGAACCCGAAACCTGCACCCTGGAAGACGAGAGCGCGCAGCACAAGGGCCATGCGGGTGCCGCCTCCGGCGGTGGCCATTTCCGTCTCACCCTGGTGTCATCCAGATTCCGCAATCTCTCCACCCTCGCCCGCCACCGGCTGGTGTACGAAGCCCTGGGCGAACTCATGCAGCGCGAGATTCATGCGCTGTCGATTACCGCTTTAACCCCCGAAGAACTCTGAAAGGAAATCCGAATGCGCCTTGCCCTCCTCCCCGCCTTGATCGTGTTGACGCTGTCTCCGCTGGCACAGGCAGAAACGCCCGCCCCGGCTGAGGCCCGCCCTGCCGCCGCGACGCCTGCTACCGCTGCGCCGGCAGTCGACCCCAACAAGCCACTTGCAGTGGTCAACGGCAAGGCCATCCCCGCCTTGTACGGCGAGGTGATCAAACGTGAAATGGCCCAGGGCCAGCCCGATACACCGCAACTCAATACCCAGGTGCGCGAATCACTGATCAACATGGAGCTGCTGTCGCGCGCCGCCATCGACAAGGGGCTCGACAACCGCTCGGGCATGGTCTTGATGTCGTAGAGCGGA
>DASVPF010000249.1:0-13496 GCA_036382965.1 Thiobacillus sp. | reverse complement strand
CGACCGCCGCACCGAGGTGCGCTGGGGGCTTCGCGACTTCGAGCTGCGCAATTTCCTCGTAGCTCATGCCTTCGATTTCACGCAGCGTAATGGCCATCCGCAATTCCTCGGGCAGCGCATCGACTGCCGAGGATGAGGACGTCGTATCTGTGCATGGTGAGCGGGCGATGATAGCAGGCTTGAAGCCGGGCCCGAATAACCCTGTCGGGATGAACTTTTTTGCTCCGGCCCGCTCACACGTTGCGGAAGATGCGGTCACGTATACTTTCAACACAAACAAAAAGCAGCAGGGAGATATGTCGGACCGCGAACTGGATCAGGTGTTGGTCGAACGCGCCCAGCAGGGCGACAAGCGCGCTTTCGAGCTGCTGGTGAGCAAGTATCACCGCAAGCTCGGGCGGCTGTTGTCGCGCATGGTGCGCGACGCGGCGGAGGTGGAAGATATTACCCAGGAAGCCTTCATCAAGGCGTATCGCGCGTTGCCCGGATTCCGCGGCGAAAGCGCTTTCTACACCTGGTTGTATCGGATCGCCGTCAACACGGCCAAGAACTACCTGGTGGCGCACAAGCGCCAGCCGGTGTCGAGCGACGTGCTGGCGGAGGACGCGGAGAACTACGAAGACGGCGATTTGTTGCGCGATATCGCGACGCCGGATGCGGAACTCCAGACCAAGCAGATCGCCCAAGCGGTCAATGAGGCAGTCGATGCGCTGCCCGAGGAATTGCGGATGGCCATTACGCTGCGTGAAATCGAAGGCATGAGCTACGAGGAAATTGCGCAGATGATGGAATGCCCGATCGGCACCGTGCGTTCGCGGATTTTCCGCGCACGCGAGGCCATTGCCGCAAAGATACGCCCGATGCTGGGCACCAGTCAGGATAAAAGGTGGTAACCATGTCAGCACTGCGCAAACCCGAATCCCCCCTTCCCGCGGCCGGACAGATGGACGACGGCGGCGGATCGATGCTGTCCGCCCTGCTCGACGGCGAAACCGGCCCGGCCGAAACCGGGGCCTGCATCGCGGCCCTGAAGCAAGACGCGCGCATGCGACAAGCCTGGTCCGAATACCATGTGGTCGGCGATCTGATGCGCGGCGTGGCGCCGGCCCAGGACGACTTCATGGCGCGTTTCTCGGCACGCCTTGCGGACGAGCCGACGGTACTGGCGCCGCGTCGCCGCGTGTGGCCGCAGCGGGTGGCGGTCGCGTCGCTGGCCTCGCTCGCGGTGTGGGGTGCGGTTTCGCTGAGCGGCGGGAAATCGGCGGTGCCGGCCAGCGCGCCGATGGCGGGGGCGGCCCCCGGTTTTCAGCAGGCCGCGCTGGAGTCGGAGCCGACGCGTGACGCTATCCGGCTTGCCCCCTATCTCGTGGCGCACCAGGAATTCGCCCCGATGGCCGTGGCGTCGCCCTACGAGCGCGTGGTGGCGGTTGCGGTGGAGCCGCGTTGATGCGCCTGGCCTGGCGGCTGAACTGGCTGGCCGCAGGGTGTGCCGGGCTGATGCTGGTGTCCGGCCTGGCCCGCGCCGACGCGGCGCTCGACTGGCTCATGCGTGCGGCGGCAGCGGCCAAGCAGCAGAACTACAGCGGCGTGTATGTCTACCACCACGGCGAACACATCGAGGTCATGCGCGTGCTGCACCGCACCGATGCGAGCGGCGAGCAGGAAAAAGTCGAAGTCATGGACGGCACGCCGCGCCAGTTCCTGCGCATCAACAACGACGTCTATTGCCATCTGGCGGACGGCAAGCACGTACGCCTGGAACACAATGTCGCGCGCCGTTTCTTCCCCGCCCTGCTGCCCGCAAATCCGGCCGGCCTGCTCGATTATTACGAGGCGAAACTCGGCGGCGTCGAGCGCGTGGCGGGCCGTTCCTGCCAGGTGGTGATGCTGGAGCCGCGCGACGGCTATCGCTATGCATTCAACCTGTGGCTGGACAAATCCACCGGGCTGCCGCTCAAGTCGCGCATCGTCAACGGCAACGGCAGCGAGGTGTCGATGTACGTGTTCTCCGAAATCCAGATCGGCAAGGCGCCCGAGGCCGCCCTGTTCCGCAACGACATGGCGGGCAAGCGCCTCCAGAAGGCCAGTCTCGACAAACCGCCGGCGGAGGTCGCTTGGAACGTGACCCCGCCGCCGGGTTTCGGGCAGGTGCAGGAGGCCATGCGATCGCTGCCGGGCAAAGCGGCGCCGGTGACCCATCTGGTGTTCTCGGATGGACTCTCGGTGTTGTCGATGTTCGTCGAACCGGTCGACCCGCAGGTGCAAAGCCTGCAAGGCCTGTCGGCCGAGGGCGCGATCGGCGTCTATGCGCGCGAAGTCGACGGCTACACCGTGACGACGCTGGGCGAAGTGCCGAACCAGGCGCTGATCGAAACCGGCAATTCAGTCAAAAGGAAGTAAGCGAACCGTCATGCTGGAGCAAACGGCAGAAATCATCAAAACCGCGCCGGACGGCGTCTGGGTACAGGCGGTCGAACCGTCCGGCTGCGGCACCTGCGGCGGGCAGGGCTGTTCGTCGCGCCGTATCGCCGAACTGTTCCAGCGCAAACCCCGCCAGTTTCTGGTCGACTGCGACCTGTCGCTGTCGCCGGGCGATCGCGTCGTGATCGGCATCGCCCACGGCAGCGTGTTGAAGAGTGCCTTGCGTGCCTATGGCCTGCCGCTGGCGTTGATGCTGGGCGGCGCCTTGCTGGCCCAGGCGGTGCACCCCGGCGACGGCGCCGCGCTCGTTGGCCTGCTGTTGGGCGGGCTGACCAGCTGGCTCGCCGCGCGCGGCGGCCGGGCGGTGCGCCCGGTGGTGCTCAGGCGTGAAGACGACAAGCTGTTTCGTTTAAGGAAAGGATAGCCATGATGAGAACGACTTTGGCCGCGACCGCGCTGGTGTTTGCCTTGTCCGCACCGGCGCTGGCGAAGGATGTGGTGGATGTGGCCGACCTGGTCGAGAAACAGGGTCCGGCGGTGGTCAACATCAGTACGACCAAAATGGTGAAACGCAGCCAGGAGGGCCTGCCGTTCGGGGTGCCGGACGAAGAAGACATGCAGGAATTTTTCCGCCACTTTTTCCCCGGCGTTCCGGGCGCTCCGGGCGGCCAGGGCGGTCCCACGCAGGAAATCCCCGCGCACGGCGCCGGCTCGGGCTTCATCGTCAGCAGCGACGGCTACATCCTGACCAATGCGCACGTGGTCAAGGGCGCGGACGAGGTCGTGGTCAAGCTGATCGACAAGCGCAAGTACACCGCCAAAGTGGTGGGCGCCGACACGCGCACCGACGTCGCCGTCATCAAGATCACCGCCAAGAATCTGCCTGCGGTCAGGCTCGGCGATCCCACCCGGCTGCGCGTCGGCGAGGCGGTCGCCGCCATCGGCTCGCCGTTCGGCTTCGAGAACTCGGTCACCGCCGGCATCGTGTCCGCCAAGGGGCGCTCGCTGCCGTCGGAAAACTACGTGCCGTACATCCAGACCGACGTGCCGATCAATCCCGGCAATTCCGGCGGGCCGCTGTTCAACATGCGCGGCGAAGTGATCGGCATCAACTCGCAGATTTACAGCCGCAGTGGCGGCTATCAGGGCGTGTCGTTCGCGATTCCGATCGACGTGGCGATGGAAGTGGTGGATCAGCTGAAAAGCACGGGCAAGGTCTCGCGCGGCTGGCTCGGCGTGGTGATCCAGGAAGTGAGCGCCGACCTTGCCGAATCGTTCGGGCTGGATCGCCCGCGCGGTGCGCTGGTCGCGCAGGTGCAGGAAGACAGTCCCGCGAGCAAGGCGGGGCTGCAGGCGTCCGACGTCATTCTGGAATTCAACGGCAAGGCGGTGGAAAGCTCCAGCGACCTGCCGCGCATGGTCGGTCTGGCCAAACCGGGCGCCAGTATCCCGCTGGAGGTCTGGCGCAAGGGTAAGCGTCAGCAAGTGGACGTGGTGCTGGGCGAGTTGCCGGCCGAGAACCCGCTGGCGACGAGCAAGGGCGGCAAGGCCTTCTCGCGCGGCGGACTGGCGCTGTCGGAACTGAGCGCGGAACAGCGCCGCGCACTCGACCTCGATCATGGCCTGCTGGTCGAGGACGCCACCGGCGATGCGGCGCGTGCCGGCATCCGCGCGGGCGACGTCATCCTGGCGGTGAACAACAGCAAGGTCGCCACCGTGGAGGCCTTCCGCAAAGCCATCGCCGCGGTGCCGGTCGGCAAGAGCGCGGCGATCCTGGTGCGGCGCGGCGACGGCTCCTTGTACATTCCGCTGAAGATTTCGGGTGAGTAGACACTTACGCTCCACCCGCAAGGGGTAGGCCGTGACTGTTAAAGACGCTAAAGCGTCAACACTCACGCTCTACACCCGCGCAGGCTGCCCGCTGTGCGAAGAGATGGAGGCAGAAGTTCGCGCACTGATCGCGGGGAGCGGACACGGTCTGCGCCCTGTCGACGTCGATGCCGATCCGTCGCTCAAGGCCCGATACGGCTGGGACGTTCCGCTGCTGTTCGACGGCGGCACCGAGATCTGCCGCCATCAGTTGAATCTGCCGGCGATTCAGGAATGGCTGCGCGCCCACTCCTGAAATCCGTTAAAATTCGGCAAGTTATCGCCTCCCTTGTCGGGCACGGAAACGTGCCCGTTTTGCTGTGTCCCAGAACCTGATCCGCAATTTTTCCATCATCGCCCATATCGACCACGGCAAGTCCACCCTCGCCGATCGCCTGATCCAGCACTGCGGCGGCTTGTCGGAGCGCGAGATGGAGGCGCAGGTGCTCGATTCGATGGACCTCGAGAAGGAGCGCGGCATCACCATCAAGGCGCAGACCGCCGCGCTGACCTACAAGGCGCGGGACGGCCAGACCTACCGCCTGAACCTGATCGACACGCCTGGCCACGTTGACTTTTCCTACGAGGTCAGCCGTTCGCTCTCGGCATGCGAGGGCGCATTGCTGGTGGTCGACGCCTCGCAGGGGGTGGAGGCGCAGACGGTGGCCAACTGCTACACCGCGATCGACCTCGGTGTCGAGGTCATCCCGGTGCTGAACAAGATCGACCTGCCCGCCGCCGACCCCGACCGGGTGGCGGAAGAAATCGAGGACATCGTCGGGCTGGATGCGAGCGACGCGGTACGCGCCTCGGCCAAGTCCGGCATCGGCATCCCCGAAATCCTCGAAGTGGTGGTGAAACAGGTGCCGCCGCCGCGCGGCAACGCGGATGCGCCGCTGAAGGCGCTGATCATCGATTCGTGGTTCGACAATTACGTCGGCGTGGTGATGCTGGTGCGGGTGGTCGACGGCGTGCTGAAACCCAAGGACCGGATCCGCTTCATGGCGAGCGGCGCGCAGCACCTGACCGAGCATGTAGGCGTGTTTACGCCGAAGTCGGTCGACCGGCCGCAGTTGTCGGCCGGCGAGGTGGGCTTCGTGATCGCCGGCATCAAGGAACTGAAATCGGCGCAGGTGGGCGACACCATCACCGTGCTCGACCGGCCCGCCAGCGAGCCGCTGCCCGGTTTCAAGAAGGTGCAGTCGCAGGTCTTCGCCGGGCTGTATCCGGTCGAGTCGCACGACTTCGAGGCGCTGCGCGATGCGCTGACCAAGCTGCAACTGAACGACGCGGCACTGCAGTTCGAACCCGAAGTCAGCCAGGCATTAGGTTTCGGCTTCCGCTGCGGCTTTCTCGGCCTGTTGCACATGGACATCGTGCAGGAACGGCTGGAACGCGAGTACGACATGGACCTCATCACCACCGCGCCGACGGTGGTGTACGAAGTGCTGATGAAGGACGGCACTCTGATCAACGTCGAGAATCCGTTCAAGCTGCCCGAGCTGTCGAAGATCGAGGAAATCCGCGAGCCCATCATCACCGCGACGATCTTCGTGCCGGAAGAATTCGTCGGCAATGTCATCACGCTGTGCAACCAGAAGCGCGGGATGCAACTCGACATGCAGTACCACGGCAGGCAGGTCATGCTGCGCTACGACCTGCCGATGAACGAAGTGGTGATGGACTTCTTCGACAAGCTGAAATCGACCAGCCGCGGCTACGCCTCGCTCGACTATGAATTCAAGGAATACCGCGCGGGCGACCTGGTCAAGCTCGACATCCTGGTCAACAACGAAAAGGTCGACGCGCTGTCGCTGATCGTGCACCGTGCCAGCAGCGTGTATCGCGGGCGCGAACTCGCTGCCAAGATGCGCGAGCTGATTCCGCGCCAGATGTTCGACGTGGCGGTGCAGGCAGCGATCGGCGCCAACATCATCGCGCGCGAAAACGTCAAGGCGCTGCGCAAGAACGTGCTCGCCAAGTGCTACGGCGGCGACATCACGCGCAAGAAAAAGCTGCTGGAAAAGCAGAAGGCCGGCAAGCGCCGCATGAAGCAGGTCGGCAACGTCGAAATCCCGCAGGAAGCCTTCCTTGCAATTCTTCAGGTCTCCGATAAATAAGACATGGCCCAATCAACATGAACTTCGCCCTCATCCTTCTCGTTGCACTCGCCATCACCGGCGGCATCTGGCTGCTCGACGTGCTGCTGCTCAGACGCAGCCGCGACCGGGGCGCCAAGGAACCGCTGCTGGTCGAATACGCCAAGAGCTTCTTCCCGGTCATCCTGGTCGTGTTCACGCTGCGCTCGTTCCTGGTCGAGCCGTTCAAGATTCCGTCCGGTTCGATGATGCCGACGCTCCTGGTCGGCGACTTCATCCTGGTCAACAAGTACACCTATGGCATCCGCCTGCCGGTGATCAACAAGAAGATCGTGCAGCTGAACAATCCCCAACGCGGCGACGTCATGGTGTTCCGCTACCCCGGCGATCCCAGCCTCGATTACATCAAGCGCGTGATCGGCGTGCCGGGCGACGTGGTCGAATACCGCGACAAGAAGCTCACCGTCAACGGCCATCCCATGCCGGCCCGCACGACCGGCACCTACAGTTATGTGGCGAGCGGCCTGAACTACGTCACCGCCACGGTATTCAACGAGCGCCTCGACGGCGTCGGCCACACCATGATGACCGAGCCGGACAAACCCACGGTCTATCCGCCGCAGGTGATGGACTTCCCGTTCCGCAAGAACTGCTCCTACAATGCCGAAGGCGAGGGCTTCGTCTGCAAGGTGCCGAAAGGGCAGTATTTCATGATGGGCGACAACCGCGACGCCAGCAACGACAGCCGCTACTGGGGGTTCGTGCCGGACGAGAACATCGTCGGCAAGGCCTTCTTCATCTGGATGAATTTCGACGATTTCGGCCGCATCGGCACCACTATTCGATAAGGAGACACTATGCAGCACGCATGCCCCCTGCAACACCAACGTGGTCTGAGCATGATCGGCTTCCTGTTCGTCGCCGCCGTACTGGTCGCCATCGCCATGCTGGCGATGAAACTGGTGCCGGCCTACATCGAGTTCTTCTCGGTGAAGAAGATTCTCGCCACGATGGGGCAGGACGCCGACCTCAAGTCGAAGAGCAATACCGAAATCCGCAACGACTTCATCAAGCGCGCCAACGTGGGTTACGTCACGGTGGTCAAGCCGGATGACCTGTCGATCGAGCGCCGCGACGGGACGCCGGTCATTTCGGTGGCCTACGAATTCCGCACCCAGCTCGTCGGCAACGTCAGCCTGGTGGTTAATTTCAACGCCAGTTCCGACCCCAACGCCGCGCCCGCCCAGATTGAATAACGCCTTGCTGAACCAGCGCCTGCAACAGGCGCTGGGGTACACCTTTTCCCGCGCCGACCTCCTGACCCAGGCGCTGACCCACCGCAGCTACGGCGCGATCAACAACGAGCGGCTCGAGTTCCTCGGCGACTCGGTGCTGAACTGCACGGTCGCCCGTGCGCTCTACGACGCGTTTCCCGACTTGCCCGAAGGCAGCCTGTCGCGCCTGCGCGCCAACCTGGTGCGGCAGGAAACCCTGGCCGAGATCGCCGCGACCCTGAAGCTGGGCGACAGCCTGCGCCTCGGCGAAGGCGAGCTCAAAAGCGGCGGATTCCGCCGTCCCTCGATTCTGGCCGATGCGCTGGAATCGCTGTTTGGCGCGGTCTTTCTCGACGCCGGATTCGACGCGGCGCAGCGCGTGGTGCGCGGCCTGTTCGGCCCGCTGGTGGCGCAAATCGACCCCAGGGCCTCGGGCAAGGATGCCAAGACGCAGTTGCAGGAAATCCTGCAGTCGCGCCGGCTGCCGTTGCCGGACTACCGGCTGGTCGATACCGAGGGCGAAGCGCACGACCAGAGTTTCATCGTCGAGTGCGTGCTGGCCAAGCCCGCGCTCAGCACCCGCGGCGTCGGCAAGAGCCGCCGCGCCGCCGAACAGGAGGCCGCACGCCAGGCGTGCGCCGCGTTGCAAAAATGAACGCATTCAAGTGCGGCCTCATCGCCATCGTCGGCCGCCCCAACGTCGGCAAGTCGACGCTGCTCAACCGAATCGTCGGACAGAAAGTCAGCATCACGTCGAGAAAGGCGCAGACCACGCGTCACCGGGTGATGGGCATCCACACCACCGGCGAGGCGCAGTTCGTCTTCGTCGACACCCCGGGTTTCCAGACCCGCCACGCCAGCACCCTGAACCGCGCGATGAACAAACGCGTGCGCGAAACGCTGTCGGACACCGACGTGGTGATGCTGCTGGTGGAAGCCGGCCGGTTGAAGAAAGAGGATCGTCAGGTGATGGAGTTGCTGCCCAAGGATCGCCCGCTGATCCTGGTGGTGAACAAGATCGATCACGTCAAGGATCGCGCCGAACTGATGGTGTATCTGCAGGAAGCAGCTAGCGCGCACGCATTCACGGAAATCGTGCCGGTGTCGGCCAAGCAGGGCAGCAACCTCGACGAGCTGCTGAAGACGCTGCAGACCCATCTTCCCGAGAACCCGCCGCTGTTCGACGCGGACGACGTCACCGACCAGACCGAGCGCCAGCTGGCGGCCGAATTGATCCGCGAGAAAGTCTTCCGCCTGTGCGGCGAGGAAATCCCCTACGCGGTCGCCGTCACCATCGACAAGTTCGAGGAAGAAGGAAACCTGCGCCGCATCTTCGCCACCATCCTGGTCGACCGCGACAGCCACAAGGCCATCGTCATCGGCAAGGGCGGCGACAAGCTCAAGACCCTTTCGACCCAGGCGCGCCTCGACATGGAGCGCGCGTTCGACAGCAAGGTATATCTCGAAGTCTGGGTGAAAGTGAAAGGCGGCTGGGCCGACGACGTGCGCATGCTGAAGTCGCTTGGTTTGGATTAAAGCCGGCGCTGGATTGATGCATCATGTCCACGGACGCGCGCGTTAACAACGAATCGGGTTTCATCCTCCACACCTACCCCTTCAAGGAAACCAGCGTGGTGGCGGAAATCTTTACCCGCAACCACGGGCGCGTGGCGCTGATCGCGCGCGGCGCCCGACGCCCGGCGTCCGCGCTGCGCGGGCTGATGCAGCCGTTCACGCCGCTGCTGCTGTCGTGGTTCGGCAAGTCCGAACTGAAAACCCTGCACGCCGCCGAATGGCAGGGCGGTCTGTCGGCCCCGCAGGGGCGCGCGCTGATGTGCGGGTTTTATCTCAACGAACTGCTGCTGCGCCTGCTGGCGCGGGGCGATGCGCACGAACGGTTGTACGACCGTTACATCGATACCCTCGAGCTGCTGGCCGGCGAGGGAGGGGGCAGCGATTACGAACGCACCCCTTACTTTGAGCGTGTCCTGCGCCGCTTCGAGAAGAACCTGCTCGCCGAGATCGGCTACGGCGCCACCTTCGATGTCGACGCCGAGAGCAGGGTACCGATCGAGCCCGACGCGCGCTACGTGTTTCAGCCCGAACGCGGTGCGCTGCGGGCGAGTGGGCAGCCGGGGTGTCCGGTGTCCGGGCAGACCCTGCTCGATCTGGCCGCCGACCGCTTCGAGCGCCCGGCGACGCTGACCGAGGCCAAGGCGCTGATGCGTGCGCTCATCAACCACACGCTGGGCGCCAAGCCGCTTTATACTCGCCAGCTGTTGCGCGACCTCACAGACTTGAATCCAAACGGCTGAATCCATGAGCATCTTTCTTGGCGTCAACATCGACCACATCGCCACCCTGCGCCAGGCGCGCAAGACCCGCTATCCCAGCCCGGTCGAGGCCGCGCTCGCGGCGGAAACCGCCGGCGCCGACTCGATCACCCTGCATCTGCGCGAAGACCGTCGCCACATCCAGGACGCCGACGTCGCGATCCTGCGCCAGGCGCTGAAGACCAAGATGAACCTGGAGATGGCCGTTACGGACGAGATGCTGGCGATTGCCCTCGCCACGCGGCCGCAGGACGTCTGCCTGGTACCGGAAAAGCGCGAGGAACTCACCACCGAAGGCGGGCTTGACGTGAAAGGCCAGCTGCCGAAACTGACCGATGCCTGCACGCGCCTCGCCGATGCAGGTATCCGCGTGTCGCTGTTCATCGACCCCGACTTCGCCCAGATCGACGCCGCGCACGCCGCCGGCGCGCCGGTGGTCGAGATCCACACCGGCGCCTATGCCGACGCCGAGACGGATGAAGCGTGCAGCGCCGAATTCGAACGCATCCGCAGGGCCGTCGCCTACTGCCGCAGCCTCGGCCTGACGGTGAACGCCGGCCACGGCCTGACCTACCACAACGTCCAGCCGATTGCGGCGCTGCCCGGTATCTTTGAGCTCAACATCGGCCACGCCATCGTCGCGCAGGCGCTGTTCGTGGGGTGGAAGGAGGCGGTGGCGGAGATGAAGCGGTTGATGGTGGAGGCCGCAAGCTGACTGGCTTGGGTGGAATTCGTCCTAACAGTCGAACGGGCTAGATGGATCGTACCGATGAACGAACTGGAACAACGCATCAGCATCGATCAGGTCAGGGTGGGGCTGTATATCCGGCTGGAATCCTGGACGGACCATCCTTTCCTGTTTAGCAGCTTCAAGATTCGCAACGAAAAGCAGTTGCAGGTGCTGCGATCCCTAGGGATTTCGCATGTGCACTACGAGCGCAGCAAGAGCGATTGTCCTCCCTTGCCCCCGCCCAAAGCGAACACGCCGCCGCCTCTGCCACCGCCGCCCGACCCGGAAATCGAGGCGATGTGGGCCGAGAAGAAGGGGCGGCGCGAAAAGCTTTCGCGCCAGCGCGAGGCGCTGGGCCGTTGCGAACGACAATTCGCGAGCGGGGCTTCCACGGTCAAATCCTTGTTGCGCAATCTGTTTTCCCGGCCGGACGAATCGATCCAGCAGGCACAGACGCTGGTGTCGGGCATGGTGGATTCGATGCTGGCGGACAAGGACGTTGTTCTGCATCTGGTGAACGCCAAGGCGGGGGACGAGACGGCGTATTACCATGCGCTCAACGTCACGATGCTGGCCTTGATTCTGGGCAAGGAAGCGCAATTGAGCGCCGGGGAAATGCGCGCGCTGGGACTCGGCACGCTGTTGCACGATATCGGCAAGGAAAAGATCCCCAGCCAGATTCTGCTGAATAAATCCCCCTGGACCAAGGCAGAACTCAATTTCTACCAACAGCATGTCGCCTACGGCGTCGAGATGGCGCAAGGCTTGCCTGAACTATCCGCGGCGGCCCTGGACGTCATTGCCATGCACCACGAACTGCTCGATGGCAGCGGCTACCCGGGCAGACTCGAAGGCGAGCAGATCGGGCGCCTCGCCCGCATCGCCTGCATCGCCAATACGTTCGACAACTACTGCAACCGCGTCAACCCGGCGGACTCCATGACGCCGGCCGAGGCCATTTCCTTCATGTTCAAGAAGGAATACGGCAAATACGATCCGATCCTGATGCAATTGTTTGTTCGCTGCATGGGGATCTACCCACCCGGAAGCGTCGTGCAGCTGAACAGCGGCCAGATGGGCCTGGTCATGAGCGTCAACCCGGGATGCCTCTTGCAACCGTCGCTGTTGATCTACGATCCGGACGTGCCCAAGGAAGAAGCCTTGTGGCTGGACATGCGCGCAGCGCCCGAACTTTCCGTGGTGAACGTTCTGCGTCCTGCCGAACTGGAGGTGGCGGTGCTCGCTTACCTCGATCCGCGCACACGCGTCAGTTATTACACCGGAAACAGCCTGTCCGCAGACCGGGCTTGAGCTCGTGTTCAGTCTTTCCTAACGGCGCCGTTGCCACCACACATAGCCGCCGATGATCAGCGCGACAAACGCAATGACGCCGGCGGTGATGAAGTGCTGGTTTTCCCGGATCAGCGCTTCGTTGCCGCCGAGGAAGTAGCCGAACAGGGTCAGCACGAGCGACCACAGCCCCGCGCCGAGACAGGTGTAGAAGGCGAACGTGCCGGGATTCATGCGGGCGAGCCCGGCGGGGATGGAGATCAGGTGGCGGATGCCGGGGATGAGGCGGCCGGTGAAGGTGGAGACCGCGCCGTGGCGGGCGAAGAAGGCGTCGGTCTTGTGCAGCAGTTCCGGGCGCACGAAGAAATAACGGCCCCAGCGTTCGAGGAAGGGGCGCCCCAGCCATATCGACACGGCGTAGTTGAACGAGGCGCCGACGAGGCTGCCGCCGCTGGCGGCGAGCACGATCAGGCCGACGTTCATCTGCCCCTGGTGCGCCAGATAGCCTGCCGGAATCAGCACCAGTTCGCTCGGCACCGGCAGCACGGTGGACTCCAGCGCCATCATGACGAAGATGCCGGTGTAGCCCCAGTCGTGGACGGTGGCGAGGATCCAGGCGATGAAGTCGTGGAGCATGAGGGGTGAAGGGTGAAGGGTGAAGGGTGAAGGGTGAAGGGTGAAACCCGCTCTTCACCACTTGTTTCTTCCCGGCTCACACCACCGCTTCTTCCTTCTTGCCCACCGGCTTGATGAAGTGTTCGCGTTTGATGCCGAACATCAGCAGCAAGGGCGAGGCGACCAGCACCGAGGAATAGATGCCGAACAGGATGCCGATGGTGAGGGCGAGCGCGAAGTTGTGCAGCGCTTCGCCGCCGAAGAACAGCATCGACAGCACCATGGTCTGGGTCGCGCCGTGGGTGATGATGGTGCGGCTCATGGTGCGGGTGATGGCGTCGTCGATGATGTGCGGGATGGTGGCGCCGCGCATCTTGCGGATGTTCTCGCGGATCCGGTCGAACACCACCACCGACTCGTTGACCGAGTAGCCGAGGATCGCCAGCACGCCGGCCAGCACGGTCAGCGTGAACTCCCACTGGAAGAAGGCGAACACGCCGAGGATGATGACGATGTCGTGCAGGTTGGCGAGCATCCCCGCCAGCGCGAAGCGCCATTCGAAGCGGATCGCCAGATAGGCCATGATGCCGAAGGCCACCACCAGCAGCGCCAGCGCGCCGTTGTCGTAGAGCTCCTTGCCGACCTGCGGCCCGACGAAATCGACCCGCTTGAGTTCGACGCTCGGATCGGCGGCTTTCAGCGCGGCCATCACGGTGTCGCTGGTGCGCGCGGCATTGGCGTCCTTCCTGAGCGGCAGGCGGATCAGCACGTCGCGGCTGGTGCCGAAATTCTGCACCGAGACTTCGGGCAGGCCGGTCTTTTCCAGCGCAGCGCGGATGCTGTGCAGATCGGCCGGCTGGCTGCT
>DASVPF010000248.1:0-7197 GCA_036382965.1 Thiobacillus sp. | reverse complement strand
GCAGTGCCGGATGGGAGGCCGCAGCGTACTAGCCGACGGCAGCCGGAAAGCCGCGATCAGCGTGGATTAAAGTGGGGTATTCGACACACCACCACGGCCCGGCTGCGGACATTGCACCCGCACCGCTTCAGCTGCGCTTGTAGATATCCTCGAAGCGCACGATATCGTCCTCGCCCAGATAGGAACCCGACTGCACCTCGATCATGTGCAAGTCGATCTTGCCGGGGTTCTCCAGCCGGTGCGAGGTGCCGAGCGGAATGTAGGTGGACTGGTTCTCGGTCAGCAGCGTGACCTCCTCGCCGCAGGTGACGCTGGCGGTGCCGGACACCACGATCCAGTGCTCGGCGCGGTGGTGATGCATCTGCAGGCTGAGCTTTTCGCCCGGCTTGACCATGATGCGTTTGACCTGGAAGCGCTCGCCCTCGTCGATGCCCTCGTACCAGCCCCACGGACGGTAGACCTGCTTGTGGACCAGATGCTCGCAGCGCTGTTCGGCCTTCAGGCGGTCGACCAGCTTCTTCACGTCCTGCACCTGGTCCTTGCTGGCCACCAGGACAACGTCGGCGGTTTCCACCACCACCAGGTCCGACACGCCCAGCATCGCCACCATGCGGGTTTCGGCGCGAACGAAGTTGTTCTGGGCATTCTCCAGCATGACGTCGCCGCGGACGGCATTGCCCTGCCCGTCTTTTGCCGCGACTTCCCACAAGGCCGACCAGGCGCCGATGTCGCTCCATTCGATGTCGGCAGGCACCACGGCCGCACGGCGGGTGTGCTCCATCACCGCGTAGTCGACCGATTCCGACGGACAGGCCTCGAATTCGGCCGGCGCGAGCCGCACGAAATCGAGGTCGGGCGTGGCGGCGTCGAGCGCGGCGCGGCTGGCGTCCAGAATGTCGGGGCGCAGGGCCTGCAGTTCGTCGAGGAAATCCGCCGCGCGGAACAGGAACATGCCGCTATTCCAGAAATAGTCGCCGGAATCGACATACTGCTGCGCCGTGGCCAGATCGGGTTTCTCGACGAAGGCCGCCACCTCGTGCGCGCCGGCGGCATCCGCCAGCGGCGCGCCCTTCCTGATGTAGCCGTAGCCGGTCTCGGGCGTGGCAGCAACGATGCCGAACGTGGCGAGGCGGCCGTTCTGCGCCGCCTGCGCCGCCGTGCGGATGGCGACATGGAAGGCCGCGACGTCACCGATCAGGTGGTCGGCGGGCAGCACCAGCATCAGTGCATCGGGATCGTCGCGCGACAGCATCAGCGCGGCCACGGCAATCGCCGGCGCGGTATTGCGCCCCACCGGTTCCAGCACGATGGCACGCGGCTGGGCGCCGATCTGGCGCATCTGTTCGGCAATCATGAAGCGGTGCTCGACATTGCATACCATCAAGGGCGCAGCCATTTCCGGCATGTCCGTCAATCGGCTGACAGTGTCCTGCAGCAGGCTGCGGTCGCTGGCCAGCGGCAGGAGCTGTTTGGGCAGGGCTGCACGGGACAAGGGCCACAGGCGCGTGCCCGAGCCGCCGGAAAGAATGACGGGATGGATGGGGATCATGTCGAGCGCTCTTGAAATTGTAATGTCGTCGAATCAGGCAAATTCTGTTCCAAACACGGGGCGAAGTTTAGCGCCAGTTTGTTACCGGCGCGGATAAGTCCGTCCTCCGGAAAAATCATGAATCAGGGCGTGCGGGTTGGTGCGGCAGGCGCGAAACCGCTGGCATATTCGACCTTGCTGCCGGCGCGCAGCTTTCTGACTTCCGCTTCCAGCAGCACTTTGCGTTTCTCGCCCAGCAAAACGCGTTCGATCGCGTCCTTCGCCTGCTCCAGCGTGACAGGCTGCGTCCGGCTATCCTGCAATTGCAGCACGCTGATGCGATTCTCCCCCGTCGCTTGTACGAGCGTCTGGCCCGCTTTCATGTTGACGAGCTGTGCAAGCAGAGGGGCCGGAATCTGCTCCGCCGGCCTGGCCGCCACGACCAGCTTGCCATCGATACCCTGCGCACGTAACCAGTCGCCGAACTCGGCCAGACTGCGACTTAGCTTCAGCCGCGCTTCCACCTCGGCGACGCGCGCCGGCGCCAGCTGCAGTTCCAGTTCCAGTTCCTGAAGGCGGTATAGCTTGCGCTGCGCAAACAATTCGGGATGGCGAACGTAATAGTCATTGATTTCCGTGTTGGCCGGTGCAGCCAGGTTCTTGAACAGGCGCGCCATGTAGGCCTCGACCAGTACCTGGCGCTGCGCCTGCGCCATCGCCAGCGCGACGTCGGGCGACGTATCCAGCTTGGCGCTCTTGGCGGCATTGCTGACCAGATACTGGTCGATCAGGGCTTCCAGTACCTTGCTCCGCGCCCGCGCCGATTCAGCCGCGTTCATGGGGCCCAGACGGGCCACTGCGCTTCCCAGTTCGGCCTCGCTGACGGTTTCATTACCGACCTTGGCGACAATGCTCCCCTGGGCGGTCGTTGCCGGCTGCTCGCAGGCGGACAGCACTACGGACAGGGCCAAAACAGTCGAAAAAGATGCGTACAGGCTTTTCATCCGGTATTCCAGTCATTCATCGAGTGCCCGAATGGTGCGGGATTCGGCCGCATTGAGCAAGCTGTGGGAAACCGGTCTGGAATTTCCCTAGATGTCGTTTCTCAATAGGTTGTTCACCCGAGCTGAGGGAAGATGAGGGTTCTCGAATCCTATCAACTTCACTCGGAGGCCCGGATGAACAGTCATAAGAATGCCCGCTTGACGGCCAAAGATCGAGCGCACCTCATTGAACAGATTGCCTTGCTGGGTCTTCCCGAAGCAGCCCGCCGTGCGGGCATCAGCACGCGCCGTGCCCGCATCTGGCAACAACGCGCGACAGCGGCAGGCCGGGATGCCCTGGCAGACCGCTCCTCCCGGCCGCATGTCTGTCCCCGGGGCACGCCCGCCGACAAATGCCAGCGCATCGTCAACCTGCGCCGTAATCATCGCCTGACCCATGCCGTCATTGCTGAACGCGTCGGCGTCTCTTCGGCCACCGTCGGGCGCGTCTGCGCCCAGGCTGGCGTTGCCAAGCTGCCGCCGCTTCAGGCTGCACCAGCCCAACGCCGCTACGAGCGCACGACGCCGGGCGAGTTGCTACACCTGGGTACCAAGAAGCTGGCGCGCTTTGATCGTCCCGGTCACCGGGTGACGGGCGATGTCACGCAATACAGCAGGAAGCCCGGCTATCACGCGCTGCACGTTGCGATCGACGACCATTCGCGGGTGGGGTTCAGCCTTGTCCTGCCGGATGAAACGACAAAGAGCGCGATCGCCTTCACGGTGGCGGCGCTGCGCTACTACCAGGCGCTGGGGGTGCGGATCACGGGCATCATGACGGACAATGGCTCGGCCTACCGCTCAAAGAAATTTGCCAAGCTGCTGCGGCGCTTGAAGATCAGGCATGTGCGCACCCGCCCCTATACGCCGCGCACCAACGGCAAGGCAGAGCGCTTCATCCAGACGCTGCTGAGGGAGTGGGCGTATGCCTACAGCTATCCCAATTCGGACGCCAGAGCTGCCGAGTTGCCGTTCTGGATGCAGCATTACGATTTCCATCGCCCTCACTCGGCAACCGGCAACAACCCGCCGGCTACCCGACTCGGCTTTGAGGTGAACAACGTGGCGAGAAACTACACCTAAAGAAAAAAACCATTCATGCCGTAATCCAAAATTACTACATCAAACTGGAACAAAATCCCAATAGCGCAATCCATTTATTGGCCTATATTTTGATTATGTAGATTTCCCTTGTAGTTTTCCCGGTAAGGGGTTCATTCCCTGGCTCTCCTCCTCCTGCCACACCGGGTTTTTAGCGGCGCCTCTGGCGCCGCTTTTGTTTTGCCCGTGCGCGTAAATTGAGCCCAGCAAAAAGCCGAATGACTGCGAAGTATCGCAACCATTCGGCTTTTTGCCAGTGGATTCAGTTTGGGCCCGTGCTTTTCGTCTACCCAAGTGGTCCCGGGTACTTGCCCGGCTCGACTATTCGGCTTTCCCCAGCGCTTTCCTGAGCGCCACCGCGGCCTTCTCCTTGGTGGTCTGTTCCTTGGCAGTCTGCTGTTGTTTGGGTGCCGTCCCCTCGTCCGCAAACGCCCTGACGCCAACCGACGCACGCGCTGCCCTGAGCGCTTCGGCAGCCCTTTCCTTTGCTGCCTGCTGCCTGGCGGCCAGTTCCTCTTTCGTGGGCGGCGCCGCCAGAGCGAGCTGCCTGTCATGCTCAGCCTTCGCGGCCTGCTGCTGTTTTAGGCGTTCCGCCTCCTGACGCTCGCGCTCCGCACGTGCCACCGCTTCCTGGCGCGCGCGTGCCTGCGCGGCCTCCTTCTGCTTGGCTTCCTGGATCGCCTGCAGGCGCGCCCGTTCAGCCTCCCGCTTGCGCTCATCTTCCTGTTGCGCTTTCTGGGCTTCCAGGCGAGCGCGCGCCTGCTTGAGATCTTCGCGCATCTGTGCCCCGGTCTGGCGGATGCGCTCGCTGATCGTCGTCAGGTCATCCGCGGAAAGGTCGGGAGTGTCATGTGCCGTGCCGTGCGCTGCATTGGCAGAGTAGGCGCAAACGGGCAACAGGCTTATCAGCGTAACGGCAGCAATATGCAATGCGTGGTGGCGGTTCATGGAGTTCCTTCCGTCTGGGCGAATAGGCAACGGCACTGTATCCCTCCGCTTTTCGCGACTTCACCCAGGAAACGCGATCAGGTACAGAATCAGCACCGCTGACCGAACGACTAACGGCCACGCTTGTACAAATCTTTACAGGAAATTACACCGCCACGGCTTCTTCGAACTCCAGGCAGACCTTTTCGCTGGCATCGATGTCGATGGTCACCCGCCCGCCATGGGCCAGCTTGCCGAACAGCAGCTCGTCGGCCAGCGCCTTGCGGATCGTGTCCTGGATCAGGCGGGCCATCGGCCGGGCCCCCATCAGCGGATCGAATCCATTTTTGGCGAGGTAGGCCTTCAGCGCATCGGTGAAGACCGCCTCGACTTTCTTCTCGTGCAACTGTTCTTCCAGTTGGATCAGGAACTTGTCCACCACCTGCAGGATGACCGGCTCGGTCAGCGCCAAAAACGGGATGATCGCATCCAGCCGGTTGCGGAATTCCGGCGTGAACATACGGCGGATTTCGCCCATTTCGTCGCCGCTCTCGCGCGTGCTGGAAAAACCGATCGCCGCCTTGTTGAGCATTTCCGCCCCGGCATTGGTGGTCATGATCAGCACGACATTGCGGAAATCGGCATGGCGCCCGTTGGTGTCGGTGAGCGTTCCATGGTCCATCACCTGCAGCAGCACGTTGAAAATATCCGGATGCGCCTTCTCGACTTCATCCAGCAAAACAACGGCATAGGGATGCTTGGTGACCGCTTCGGTCAACAGCCCGCCCTGGTCGAATCCGACGTAGCCGGGCGGCGCGCCGATCAGGCGCGACACTGCATGGCGTTCCATGTATTCCGACATGTCGAAACGGATCAGCTCGACCCCCAGCACGTAGGCCAGCTGGCGCGCGACCTCGGTCTTGCCGACCCCGGTCGGGCCGGAAAACAGGAAATTGCCAATCGGCTTCTGCGGATTGCCCAGCCCGCTGCGCGACATCTTGATCGCGGTCGCCAGCGCGTCGATCGCCGCATTCTGGCCGTACACCACGGCCTTGAGGTCGCGGTCCAGCGTCTTCAGCGAGTTCTTGTCGTCGGACGACACGGTCTTGGGCGGAATCCGTGCAATCTTGGCAATGATGTCCTCGATTTCGCGCGGCGTGATCGTCCGTTTCTGTTTGGATTTCGGCAGAATGCGCTGCGCCGCGCCGGCCTCGTCGATGACGTCGATCGCCTTGTCCGGCAGGTGGCGGTCGTTGATATAGCGCGCCGACAGCTGCGCCGCCGTGGTGAGCGCAGCGGCCGTGTATTTGACCCCGTGGTGATCCTCGAAGCGCGATTTCAGGCCGCGCAGAATCGCCACCGTCTCGTTGACCGACGGTTCCGGCACGTCGACTTTCTGGAAGCGCCGCGACAGCGCGTGGTCTTTCTCGAAAATGCCGCGGTATTCCGTATAGGTCGTCGCGCCGATGCAGCGCAGCTGGCCCGACGACAGCGCCGGCTTCAGCAGGTTGGACGCGTCGAGCGTGCCGCCGGACGCCGCTCCGGCGCCGATCAGCGTGTGGATTTCGTCGATGAAGAGGATCGCCTTGGGGTTGTCGGCCAGTTGCTTCAGCACCCCCTTCAGGCGCTGCTCGAAATCGCCGCGATATTTGGTGCCGGCGAGCAAGGCGCCCATGTCGAGCGTATAGACCGTGCTCTGCGCCAGGATATCGGGCACCGAGCCTTCGATAATGTGCCGCGCCAGGCCTTCGGCAATCGCGGTTTTGCCCACGCCGGCCTCGCCCACCAGCAGCGGATTGTTCTTGCGCCGGCGGCACAGCGTCTGGATCACCCGCTCGAGTTCCTGGTCGCGCCCGATCAGGGGATCGATCTTGCCGGCCAGCGCCTGGGCATTCAGATTCTGCGCAAAACTGTCGAGCGGCGAGCTCGCCGGTATCTCGGCGTTGCTCTCGGCCGCCTCCTCGGGGCGCACCGGTTCGCTCTGCGGGGTTTTGGTGATGCCGTGGGAGATGAAATTGACGATATCGAGCCGCGTCACGCCCTGCTGGGTCAGGAAATACACCGCATGGGAATCCTTTTCGCCGAACACCGCCACCAGCACGTTGGCGCCGGTCACCTCCTTCTTGCCGGACGACTGCACATGCAGGATCGCGCGCTGGATCACGCGCTGGAAGCCGAGCGTGGGCTGGGTATCGACCTCGTCCTCGCCGCCCACCTTGGGCGTGTGTTCCTCGATGAACTTGCCGAGCTGATCGCGCATCGCCTCGATGTTGGCGCCGCATGCGCGCAGCACTTCCGCCGCCGACGGGTTGTCCAGCATCGCCATCAGCAGATGCTCCACCGAAATGAATTCGTGGCGCTTCTGCCGCGCGTCCATGAACGCCATGTGCAGCGTGACTTCGAGTTCCTGGGCAATCATCTAACTTTCCTCCATCGTACATTGCAGCGGATGCTGATGCTGCCGCGCGAAATCCACAACCTGCTCGACCTTGGTATGCGCGATATCCCTGGGAAACACCCCGCACACACCCACACCCTCAGTATGCACTTTGAGCATGATTTGTGTAGCCCGTTCTTGGTCGATGCCGAAAAACTTCT
>DASVPF010000247.1:0-5361 GCA_036382965.1 Thiobacillus sp. | reverse complement strand
CATCACGGCCGTGGAAATCGACCCGCGGGTGATCGCCATCGCGCGCACCCATTTCGAGTTACCGGGCAACGACGCCACGCTCGACGTGATCGAGGGCGACGGCGCGCTGTACGTGCGCCAGCATCCCGCCAGCGCCGACGTCATCCTGCTCGATGGTTTCGACGCCGGCAACCAGGTCGAGGCGCTGGCGACACAGACGTTTTATGCCGCCTGCCGCCGCGTATTGCGGCCGGGCGGCGTGCTGGCGGTCAATTTATGGGGACGCGACGGCGATTTCGCCGAGTATTTCGCGCGGCTGACGCGGGCCTTCGACGGCGAGGTCGGCTGGCTTTCAGTGCAGAACAAGACCAACGTCATCGCGTTTGCGTTCGCCGAGGCGGGCGCGCCAGCCCGGCTCGACGAGGTGCAGCCGCGCCTGGCCGACCTGTCGAAGCGCTGGGGACTCGATCTGCGTGGCTTCGCGCGCGACTTTCAGTGGGCCGAAGGGATTGCGTCCCTGCTGAAATAGGGTGCCGATCGAGGCGATACAGGCGCACGCTTTCATCGTCCGACCCGGACGCCAGCATGCGTCCATCGGGGCCGAAACGGATGATCGCGCCGCAGAGTCGTGGGGGCTGGCATCAGGTTTGAACATCCGTTAAAAAGCTGAATCAAAACAATGCTTAGCAGCAGCGTTCGGAGCACGTCAGGTTTGCAATTTCCGGCGGGTAT
Organism: Thiobacillus sp.; assembly: GCA_036382965.1. Lineage (GTDB taxonomy): Bacteria > Pseudomonadota > Gammaproteobacteria > Burkholderiales > Thiobacillaceae > Thiobacillus. The sequence continues at coordinate 4,650 of DASVPF010000247.1, read as the reverse complement.
GAAAGAATGCAGGTAATCGAACTTTATTGATGGTGGCGGCCATGATCGACCGAGAAGGGTACCGCCCGAACGTAGGCATTATATTGTGCAACGCGCACAACCAGGTTTTCTGGGGCAAGCGCGTCAACCAGCACGCCTGGCAGTTTCCCCAGGGCGGCATCAACGCGGGGGAAACGCCGGAACAGGCCATGTTCCGGGAATTGGAAGAAGAAGTGGGCTTGCAGCCCGCGCATGTGCGCATCCTTGGGCGCACGCGCGAATGGCTGCGTTACGATGTGCCCGCGCACTGGACGCGGCGCGACAGCCGCGGCCTGTATCGCGGGCAGAAGCAGATCTGGTTTCTGCTGCGCCTGACCGGGCGCGATTGCGATGTGTCGTTGCGCGCCAGCACTCACCCCGAATTCGATGCCTGGCGCTGGAATGAATACTGGGTGCCGATGGATGCGGTGGTCGATTTCAAGCGCGAGGTCTACCGCCTGGCGCTCGAGGAACTCGAACGCTTTCTGCACAAGGATCTGCGTTATCAGCGACAGCGCTCGCACCGTCTGTGCGAGCGGCGCGAAGCGGCACCGGAACTGCAGTTGAAGCCCTGAACAACGCTGGAGCGGGGGATGCGTGATGAAGATTCGAATCTATGCTTCAAGCACGCTCGCAGCCTCTTCATCGCCAGGCCTGCCCTTATGGCGGCTTGTCCCCACGCATGACACCAGCGGGCACCTGCTGACCGATTTCATGATGCTGATCCCGCGTTTGCGCAGCCGGCCGCGTGCCGAGATCGAGCGCGCATCGCACGATATTCAGGCCGTGCTGGCGCTGCATCAGGACGTGGTATTTGCCGACCTCAACCTGAAACTGAACCTGTTGTGGGTATCGTTGCGGCCGCGGCCGGGGGCGATCAGCGAACTGGTTGCCGCGATCCGCTTGCGCGTGCCCGAGGCGGTGCTGGTGGCGCATTACGCCGAACCCCGTTAAGCGTGTTTAGGCATTACCCGGGCGCCGTCCGACCTTTGCCCGGCGGGTTTCCGGGGCCGCCGGACAGGCCTGAATGTCCCTGTGAATGGCAGGGAATCCCGCGTCCTTTCTGCGTTCCCGTTCACCCAAAGCGACAGAATTCGTTAAAATGAGCGATTGCTAATTAACCCGCTGGAGCAAGCATGGCCGTTTCCGAACTTCAGGTGCAGACCGCACTGAAAGAGTTGGTCGATCCCAACACCCACAAAGATTACGTCACGACCAAATCCGCCCGCAATATCAAAATCGACGGCGGCGCCGTGTCGGTCGACATCCTGTTGAGCTATCCGGCACAGAGCCAGTTGGCCAGCATCAAGCAGCAGGTCGAAGACAAGCTGAAAACCCTCGAGGGCGTGACCGGCGCCACGGCGAACGTGAGCTTCAAGGTCGTCTCGCACAGCGTGCAGCGCGGCGTCAAGCTGATCCCGAACGTGAAAAACATCATCGCCGTCGCCTCCGGCAAGGGCGGCGTCGGCAAATCGACCACCGCCGTTAACCTGGCGCTGGCGCTGGCCGCCGAAGGCGCGCGCGTCGGCATGCTCGACGCTGACATCTACGGCCCGTCGCAGCCGACCATGCTGGGCATCACCGACAAGCCCGAATCCACCGACGGCAAGAATCTCGAACCGCTAATGGGGCACGGCATCCAGGCAATGTCGATCGGCTTCCTGATCGACGTCGAAACGCCCATGGTGTGGCGCGGCCCGATGGTGACGCAGGCGCTGGAGCAACTGCTGAACAACACCAACTGGAACGACCTCGACTACCTGGTGGTCGACCTGCCGCCGGGTACCGGCGACATCCAGTTGACCCTGGCGCAGCGCGTGCCGGTGACCGGCGCGGTGATCGTCACCACGCCGCAGGACATCGCACTGATCGATGCGCGCAAGGGGCTGAAGATGTTCGAGAAGGTCGGCATTCCCATCATCGGCGTGGTCGAAAACATGAGCCTGCACATCTGTTCGAACTGCGGCCACGAAGAGCGCATCTTCGGCGAAGGCGGCGGCGAACGCATGTGCCGTGACTACAACGTCGAATTCCTCGGCGCGCTGCCGCTCGACAGCGCGATCCGTGCCGACACCGATTCCGGCAAGCCGTCGGTAGTGTCCGACCCCAACGGCCGCGTGACCGACATCTACAAGCAGATCGCGCGCCGCGTTGCTGTTAAGATCGGCGAAACCGCGGTGGATCACTCCGCCAAGTTCCCCAACATCGTCATTTCCAATACCTAGATGAGCATCAAGTCCGACCGCTGGATCCGCCGCATGGCGGCTGAGCATGGCATGATCGAGCCGTTCGAACCCGGGCAGATCAAGCAGGCCGGTGGCCGGTCCATCGTGTCGTACGGCACGTCGAGTTACGGCTACGACGTGCGCTGTGCCAGCGAATTCAAGCTGTTCACCGACATCAACACCACCATCGTCGACCCCAAGGCGTTCGATCCGAACTCCTTCGTCGAGGTCAAGGGCGACTCCTGCATCATCCCGCCGAATTCCTTCGCGCTGGCGCGCACGGTGGAATACTTCCGCATTCCGCGCAGCGTGCTGACCATTTGCCTCGGCAAGAGCACCTACGCGCGCTGCGGCATCATCGTCAACGTGACGCCGCTGGAACCCGAGTGGGAAGGCCACGTGACGCTGGAGTTTTCCAATACCACGCCGCTGCCTGCCCGCATTTACGCCAACGAAGGCGTGGCGCAGATGCTCTTCCTCGAATCCGACGAAGTATGCGAAACCTCCTACCGCGACCGCGGTGGAAAATATCAGGGTCAGGTCGGCGTGACCCTGCCGAAAATTTAATCCCCGGGACACCGGGGATTCGTATAATCCGCTTTTTTTAATCCGCCCCTTCCACGGCTTCCCTCTGGAGCAGGCCATGCGCTTCCGTTTTCCCGTTGTCATCATCGACGAAGATTTTCGTTCCGAGAATGCGTCCGGCCTGGGTATCCGCACCCTGGCCGAGGCGATCGAAAAGGAAGGCATGGAAGTGCTGGGCGTCACCAACTATGGCGACCTGACTTCGTTCGCCCAGCAGCAGGCGCGCGCGTCCGCTTTTATCCTGTCGATCGACGACGAGGAACTTGCAGGCAGCGCCGAGGATGCGAATGCCGCACTGCAAAAGCTGCGCGGTTTCGTCGAGGAAGTGCGCTTCCGCAACGCCGAGATCCCGATATTCCTGCACGGTGAAACCCGCACCGCGCGCCATATTCCGAACGACATCCTGCGCGAGCTGAACGGCTTCATCCACATGCTGGAAGACACGCCGGAGTTTCTCGCCCGTTATATCGGCCGCGAAGCGCGCGCTTACCTCGATTCGCTGGTGCCGCCGTTCTTCCGCGCGCTCACCCATTACGCCGCCGACGGCTCGTATTCCTGGCACTGCCCCGGCCACTCCGGCGGGGTAGCGTTCCTGAAATCGCCGATCGGCCAGATGTTCCATCAGTTCTTCGGCGAGAACCTGCTGCGCGCCGACGTCTGCAATGCGGTCGACGAACTCGGCCAGTTGCTGGATCACACCGGTCCGGTGGGGGCATCGGAGCGCAATGCGGCGCGCATTTTCAACTGCGACCACCTGTTCTTCGTCACCAACGGCACCTCGTCGTCGAACAAGATGGTGTGGCACGCCACCGTTGCGCCGGGCGATATCGTGGTGGTCGACCGCAACTGTCACAAGTCCATCCTGCACGCCATCATGATGTGCGGCGCGATCCCGATCTTTCTCACGCCGACGCGTAACCACTACGGCATCATCGGGCCGATCCCGCTGGACGAATTCCGTCCCGAGAACATCGAAAAGAAAATCGCCGCGCATCCGTTCGCCAAGGATGTGAAGCGCAAGCCGCGCATTCTCACCATTACCCAGTCGACCTACGACGGCATCCTCTACAACGTCGACATGATCAAGGATCTGCTCGGCGACTACATCGACACCCTGCATTTCGACGAAGCCTGGCTGCCGCACGCGACCTTCCACGATTTCTATCGCGGCATGCACGCCATCGGCAAAGATCGTCCGCGTGCCAAGGATGCGCTGGTGTTCGCCACCCAGTCGACGCACAAGCTGCTGGCCGGTTTGAGCCAAGCCTCGCAGATCCTGGTGCAGGATTCGGAGACGCGCAAGCTCGACTTCCACCGTTTCAATGAAGCCTATCTGATGCACACCTCGACTTCGCCGCAGTACGCCATCATCGCTTCGTGCGACGTGGCGGCGGCGATGATGGAGCCGCCTGGCGGCCCGGCGCTGGTGGAGGAGTCGATTCGTGAGGCGCTGGATTTCCGCCGTGCCATGCGCAAGGTCGACGAGGAGTTCGGCGACTCCTGGTGGTTCAAGGTGTGGGGGCCGCAGAAACTGGCCGAGGAAGACGTGGGCGACCGCGAAGACTGGATGCTCGAGACCGGCGCACGCTGGCACGAGTTCGGCAAGATCGCACCCGGTTTCAACATGCTCGACCCGATCAAGGCCACCGTCATCACGCCCGGGCTGGACATGGACGGCGCTTTCGCCGACTGGGGCATCCCGGCGGCGATCGTCACCAAATATCTGGCCGAACACGGCGTCATCGTGGAAAAGACGGGGCTGTATTCCTTCTTCATCATGTTCACCATCGGCATCACCAAGGGCCGCTGGAACACCCTGGTG
>DASVPF010000246.1:0-3054 GCA_036382965.1 Thiobacillus sp. | reverse complement strand
TCTGCTGTCGAGCTGCTTCTCAACTACTCGTTTCCAGGCAACGTGCGCGAACTCGAGAATATTCTCGAAGGATGTGCTGCCATCTCTCGAGACGATCCTCAAACGGTTACCGATAGGGATCTCAAGCCGCTGCTCGCCTCGGGGGTCACCCAAAACCGGCCAATGAGGGTCACCTGAAAACCGGCCAACGAACAAGCTGATCCAGGACATTGATCCTGACGTGAGGATTACCCTCCGTCAACGTGAGCAATGTCTTGAGCGAGGAAAACAAGCAGCAGGTCATCGCGCTGGGACGGCTGGGATGGTCGCTGCGGCGCATTCAACGAGCCACCAGGATCCGGCGGGAGACGGCAGCCGGCTATTTACGAGCGGCGGGCATCGCAGTGCGCCCGCCCGGTGGTTGGGGCCGGCGACCACCGGCAAAACCGGCCAACGAGGTGACCACCGACTTTGGCGCGGGGTCCGTCGATGGAAAGGCGCCCGTACCGAGTCGCAGCCCCTCCTCCAGCGCCTGCGAGCCCTACCGCGATGTGATCGAGCTGGGGCTCTCACGTGGCCGCAACGCCATGGCCGTCTGGCAGGACTTGGTCGACGGCCACGGCTTCCCCGCCGGTTATCAGAGCGTGAAGCGCTTCCTGCGCAAGCTGCGTGGATCGCCGGCGCCGGAAGCCCGCGTGGTGATCGAGACCGCGCCCGGCGAAGAAGCGCAGGTCGATTACGGCTCCGGCCCCATGGTGCGCGACCCGCACACCGGCAAGTACAGGCGCACGCGGCTGTTCGTGCTGACCCTGGGATACAGCCGAAAATCAGTTCGCCTTTTGGTGTTCCGCTCCAGCGGGCGGGTGTGGGCCGAGCTGCACGAAAAAGCGTTTCGCCGGCTGGGTGGGGCCACGCGGATCGTGGTGCTGGATAATCTGCGCGAGGGCGTGCTGGCGCCGGACATCTACGATCCCACGCTCAACCCGCTGTACCGCGATGTGCTCCAGCATTATGGCGTGGTCGCTTTGCCCTGCCGGGTCCAAGATCCGGACCGCAAGGGCAAAGTCGAATCCGGTGTTGGCCACGCGCAGAAGACGCCGCTTAAAGGCCTCCGCTTCGAGAGCCTCGACGAAGCGCAGGCGTATCTGGACCGCTGGGAAGAACGCTGGGCCGACACGCGCATTCACGGCACTACCAAGCGCCAGGTCGCGGCCACGTTCGCCGAAGAGCGCCCGGCACTACTCGCGTTGCCGGTGGAACCTTTCCGCTATTACCAATACGGCGAACGCACCGTACATCTGGACGGCTGCGTCGAAGTGGAGGCCGCTTACTATGGCGCACCGCCCGGCTGGATCGGACGCCGCGTCCAGGTCCAGTGGAATGCGTTGCACGTCCGCCTGATCGATCCGCTCACTGGGCAACTGCTGCGCGAGCACTTACGGCAAGAGCGCGGCCGCCATCGCATCCTGGACCAAGATCGCCCCACTCGAACACCGCGTTCGACGCAACAGTTGCTGGGCCGCGCCGAAACAGCCGGACCGCACATCGGCGCGCTATGCCAGGCCATGCATCGGAACCACGGACAGATCGCGGTGCGCCGCATCCTGGGCGTGCTCGCGCTGGCCAAGAAGTACGGCGTGGCCTCCACCGATGATGCCTGTGCGGTGGCGCTCGAAACCGGCGCGTGTGAATACCGCTTCCTACGCCGCTACCTGGAACGTAATCCGCAACTGCCGCTGAGCCTGCGGCAGGTCGATCCGCTCATCCGCCAGCTCACTTTGTATCGCGACCTCATCGAAAACCGAACTCGTCAGGAGAACCACCCATGAACCTCATCGAACTCGAACGCTCGCTGCGCCAACTACGGCTCGGCGGCATGGCCGCTGTGCTCGAAACCCGACTGCGCCAGGCCCAGGCCGAACCCATGGCTCCCATCGACCTGATCTCGTGTCTGGTATCGGACGAACTCACGCGCCGCGCCGACCGGTTACTCGAGCGCCGCCGCAAACAGGCCGGCTTCCGCGACCCCGACAAGACGCTCGACAACTTCGACTTCACTTTCAACCCCAAGATGAATCGCAGCCTGGTCTTCGATCTGGCCACCGCCGCGTTCATCGGCAAGCGCGAGGACGCGTTGTTTCTCGGCCCTGGCGGCACGGGCAAGTCTCATCTGGCGCAGGCCGTCGGCCAAGCCGCCATTCAGCAGGGCTACAAGGTGCTGTACCGCGAAACCCACGTTCTGCTCGATGAGCTGGCCGAGGCCGTCGCCGATGGCACGCGCAGAGAGTACATGGAATCGGTGGCCACCGTGCCGCTGCTGATCATCGACGACTTCGGCATGCGCAAGCTGCCGCACACCGCCGCCGAGGATCTGCTGGAAATTATCATGCGCCGCTACGAACGCTGCAGCACGCTGCTCACTTCCAATCGCCCGGTCGAGGACTGGGGCAAGCTGCTCGGTGATGTCGCCGCCGTCAGCGCCATGCTCGATCGCTTGCTGCATCACGGCCACGTGCTCAAGTGCGGCCCGCGCAGCTGGCGCACCAAGACCGCGGCGGCATCGTAAGGGAAAAGGCTTTCTTCAGTGCGAGGGCGCTGCCCTCGCGCTCCCGGGATTTAACGCTTTTGCGCCAGAATGACACGAAGGGGCGGCCTGAGCCGCCCCATTCCGGCCCCTGGGTCGGCGCTCCGGTCGCATCCCTGCGTTGCCGTACCCTCCGCCCAGGTGAGGTCAGTATAAACTCTCCGCACTCGATTCGCGAAAAATAGTTTGCCTCAAGGGCCACCAGCAGGGTATAACTACTCTTGTTCTGGGTCAGCTCTGTTGGCCGGTTTTGAAGTGACCACCTATGGCCGGTTTTCAGGTGACCACCGAGGCTCGGGCCCGTACTGGCGGATGAGTTCGAGCAGTTCGGTCAGTTGGCGCGAGAGCGCGCGGTCGGTTTCAGCGATGTCGCGCAGATACGCTTCCAGCATGGCCTTGGAGCAAAGACCCTCCAGAAACAGGAACAGGCGCTGCTGGGCGCGTGACCTTCTGGCCGCGGGGCGCAGTTCGGCTACCTCCGCTTCGAAGCG
>DASVPF010000245.1:0-3781 GCA_036382965.1 Thiobacillus sp. | reverse complement strand
ACAACGTTCCGCTTCCATTGTCGACCGGGCCGATCGGCCGTGGCCCTGGTTTTGTTGGCCGCCGGCACCGCCGGCTGCGATCCGGTGACGAGCTTGTTTGCCTGTCCCTTGCCGCCGCCGTTTCCCGAGCTGCCCACGCTGGCACCCGTCGCGGACACGATGCCGGCCGCGTGGGTGTTGCTAGTGCCGCTGGGGATATAGCCATTCGAATGCACCCGCGAGGCGGATGCCTTGGTTGTCATCCGGATAGGGGGGGGCGGGGTCGTGGCCTGCTGCGTCAGGCCGGCGCCCTTGCCCATGATCTGGCCGACGGTCATGCCATAAGTCTTGGCGATTTGTCCCCAGCCCATGCCGTCTGCACGCATGGCGAGAATACCGTTGACCCGAGTGCCGTCGATGGTGCCGCCGAGCAATACGGCCGACAGTTCCCCGGCGGTGGGTTGGGTAATGCCAAGCTTGCTCAATTCCGCCTGCGCCAGTCGCAGGGCGATGCGCACGTTGCCGTAGCCCATGGTCCCGGTAGGGGGAGCGATGGGGGTTGACGTGCCGGTTCCGTCATTGAAGCTGAAGGCGGTGCCCTGGCGCAATCCGGATACGACGGCGCCGGCCTGCGTCTCGCCGCCGAGGAACCCGGCGAATTCTGCGCTCAGCTTCGCTTCGGCAGTGATGGAGGTGCCGACGGCGGCGCTCGTTGTCGTCGAGCGGGTCGTGGTGCGGATCTCGGCCGCGTGAGCGGCTGAGAAAGCCGTTGCAAGACAGCACGCCAGCAGCGTGGCATGCAGGTTCAGGTGGTTGCGGAATGTCATGGTCTGCCTCTTGTGTTTACCCTCTGGAAAGAACCCGGTCGGTTTGAAGCATGATTTCCTGCGCCGTGGCGCTGTCTTTCAACAGCCCGTTGCTGGCAATGACGCGCATGCGCGTGGTGCGCGGCGTCAGGGGCTCCAGCACGACCTCGATCTCGCGATCCTTGGCAGTTGCATTGATGACCCGTTCGCCCTCCTTGTTGGTGGAGCGCGAGATCACTTTGACCCCCATGTCGCGCATGGCGACGATGCTGCCCTCCTCGACTGTTTTCAGGGGCGCGGTAAACGTCTTGTAAATGATGCCGCCCAGGGTGTGCGAGATCCCCAGGCCGGCGCCGAGGGAGGCCGCCGTGAGCGTCACCGGATCGCAGCCGGCGGTGCCGGCGGCCAACAAAACCAGGGCCACGGCCGATCGGCCCGGTCGACAATGGAAGCGGAACGTTGTCATCGGATGTGTGGGCAAGGAAAGCCCTCATTGTATTCAATGTAAACCATTTCCCGTGCCGCCGTCTGCCGGGTGAGTCCTCAATCCAGCGTCCTGCGATAACGCAGCAGCGCCAGGGTCAGCGCGCCCAGCAGGAAGGCCAGCATCGGCCACAGTTCCGGCAGGATGTCGGCCGCGCCGTTTCCCTTCAACAGGATGCCGCGAACGATGCGCAGGAAGTGGGTCAGCGGCAGCACCTCGCCGATCGCCTGCGCCCAGTGCGGCATGCCGCGGAACGGGAACATGAATCCGGAAAGCAGGATGTTGGGCAGGAAGAAGAACATGGTCATCTGCATCGCCTGCATCTGGTTCTTTGCCAGGGTGGAGAAGGTGAAGCCCACCGCCAGGTTGGCGAACACGAAGGCGAGCATGCAGGCCAGCAGCATCGGCACGCTGCCGAGCATGGGCACGTCGAACACGAAATGGGCCGCCAGCAGAATCAGGCTGACCTGGATGTAGCCGACCATGATGTTGGGTACGATCTTGCCGAACGTGACTTCCAGCGGTTTCACCGGTGTGGCGAGCAGGTTCTCGAGGGTGCCGCGCTCGCGTTCGCGGGTCATTGCGAGCCCGGTTCCCATTACCATGGTCATGGTCAGGATCACGCCCATCAGGCCGGGCACGATGTTGTACTGGGTGATGCCTTCCGGGTTGTAGAGCCGGTGCACGCGCACCTCGAACGGCGGGTTCTCGCCCTTTAGTCGCGCCAGCGGCCCGCCGAGGTCGTGGTCGAGGCCGGAGAGGTTGAGACGGGACAGCACGGCGATGGCGTTGCCGGTGGCGACGGGGTCGCTGGCGTCGGCTTCCACCAGCAGCACCGGGCGCTCGCCGCGCTGCAGCTTGCGCGAGAAGTCCTGCGGCACGTTCACCACGAACTGCACCTCGCCGCGCGCGAGCAGGTCGCGCGCCTCGGTTTCGTTCCTGGCGCGTTCGCGGATGCGGAAATATTCGCTGTTCTGCAGGGCGGTGACCAGACTGCGGCTGAACACGCTTTCGTCCGCCACGCGCAGCGCGGTCGGCAGGTGCTTGGGGTCGGAGTTGATGGCGAAACCGAACAGCAAAAGCTGCATCAGCGGAATCCCTACCAGCATGCCGAAGGTGAGGCGGTCGCGCCGCATCTGGATGAACTCCTTCACCACCACGGCGACGAAGCGGGTGAGCGAGAAGGCGTTCATGGGCCGGGGTTCCGTGCGCCGTTCATCAACTGGATGAACACGTCTTCCAGCCCCGGCTCGGACGGCGACCAGCGCCAGCGCGGATCGGCGCGCAGGTCGGCGGTGGCGGCGGCAAGCTGTTCGGCGTTTTCGCCGCTGACGTGCAGCAGGTTGCCGAACGGCGCCACCTGGGCGACGCCCGGCAGACCGCGCAGTTGTTCGGCGAGCGCGTAGAGATCGTCACCTTCCACCCGCCAGGTCGACAGACCGGAACGCGCCAGCACTTCGGCCGGCGTGCCCGTGGTGAGCAGGCGGCCTGCGGCGATGTAGGCGAGCTGGTGGCAGCGTTCCGCCTCGTCCATGTAATGCGTGGACACCAGCACGGTGATGCCTGCGCCCGCCAGGGTGTGGATTTCCGCCCAGAAATCGCGGCGCGCCTTGGGGTCGACCCCGGCGGTGGGCTCGTCCAGCAGCAGCAGTTTCGGCTCGTGCAGCATGCAGGCCGCCAGCGCCAGGCGCTGTTTCCAGCCGCCGGACAGCGCCCCGGCGAGCTGGTCGCGGCGGTCATCGAGGCCAAGACGATCGATGGCGCCGTCCACCGCCTGGCGCCGGTTCGGCATGCCGTACATGCGGGCGATGAAATCCAGGTTCTCGCGCAGGCTGAGGTCTTCGTACAGCGAGAAGCGCTGGGTCATGTAGCCGACCTGGCGCTTGATCTCATCGGTGCGGCGGATCAGGTCGAGGCCGAGGCAGGTGCCTGCGCCGGCATCCGGCGTGAGCAGCCCGCACAGCATGCGGATGGTCGTGGTCTTGCCGCTGCCGTTGGGGCCGAGAAAGCCGAAGATTTCGCCTTCCCTGACGGCAAGATCGATACCGTCGACCACGCGCTGGCCGGAGAAAATCTTGGTCAGTCCGCGGACGTCGATCGCGAGGCCGTGTTCATCCTGATTCGGTGCTCCTCCATTCACGGCAGGCGCACCTCGATCGGCTGGCCGACGTGCAGCCGGGCCGCATCCTTCGCCGCCACCCCGGCTTCCACCAGATACACCAGCTTGGCCCGGTTCTCCCGGCTGTAGATCACCGGCGGCGTGTATTCCGCCTCGGTGGACACGAAGCGGACGGTGGCCGGGATGTCGGCACCGCAGCCGTCGCAATGGGCGCGCACCGCCTGGCCCGGCTTGACCCTGGCCAGTTCCGGCTCGCCGACGAAGAAGCGCAACTTGAGATTGTCCGGCGGCAGCAGCGCCACCACCGGGTTGCCCGCCGGCACGAACTCGCCGGGCAGGTAGAGCCGATCCTGGACCTGGCCTGCCACCGGCGCCGCCACCGCCGACCTGCGC
>DASVPF010000244.1:0-2372 GCA_036382965.1 Thiobacillus sp. | reverse complement strand
CGAGAACGCTCCGCAATGCCCGCAGCTGCGGTTCGTGCGCATCGACGGCTCGCTGTTCTTCGGCGCTACCTCGCACATCCGCGAATCGCTGGCCGCGCAGGATATGGCCGCGCCCGGCCAGAAGCATGTGGCCATCGTTGCCCACGGCATCAACTTCATCGATCTCGCAGGCGCCCATTACCTGGCCGAGGAAGTCGATCGGCGCCGTGGCCTGGGCGGCGGGCTGTACTTCATCCGCATCAAGGACACCGTGCAGGAACAGCTGGCGGAAAGCGGCGCACTGAAGGAGATCGGCGGTGCCAACCTGTTCGACTCCAAGACCGAAGCGATCGCCGCAATCTACAAGCGGCTCGATCCCGAGGTGTGCCGTACCTGCCGCGCACGCGTTTTCCGCGAATGCCAGGGGCAAACCGCAGCTCAACCCGTCATATCCGACAATTTATTGATGCCTGTTTCTCATGCCTGAAATGCGGCCGTATCAGCGGGTTCTCGCGCTGATCGATTTTGACGAGCTGGATTGCCAGACAGCGGAAAAAGCCCTTCTGCTTGCCCGCCTGAACGGGGCCAAGCTGGACCTCCTGCATCTGATCGAACCCGATGGTTTCCTGGATGGCGGCTATCCCGGCGGCAACTCACAAGCAACGACGCGCAGCCTGGAAACAGGGTCCTTGCGACGGCTGAATTTCCTGGCGGCTCGGTTGGGCGCGACAGAAGCAAGCTGCCACGCGTTACATGGGCCATTGCGGCTGGGTTTCCTCCGGCATATCCAGGCATGGCAGCCCGACTTGGTTGTGGCCGGCACACATCACGCCTATCTGGCAGGTTCGCATGATGTGCTGATCTTGTCTGCATCGAGGCGGCCCAGGCGTGGCAAAGTGCTTACCCGACTGATGAACTTGTTCGGCTCGCGAACTTCTGCCGCAGGTGTGTGAGAGAGCAACATGCTGATGGGCCGGACGTAGGCTTCAGCGCGGTTGGCCGTTCGGATTCGCTCGCCCTTTTGCGTGCAGATCAAGGACGATGGCCGGTGCGTCCGGTTTATGGCGACGGGCGAGCAACTGGAGCGCCTGATGGAATTCAGAGGGCAGGCGTTGCATGGTTTCGGTCGCCCGCGGCAGATAATGCACCACTTCGAAGGGCACGCGTTCGTCGAGCGATGCCCGTGCTTGCGGACGGAAATGCTGCCACGCCAGTTCGACCCAGGCCTTGTTCTGGCTGTCGACGAATATGTATTCCTCGATATCCAGCACCGCCATGTATTGCAGGCTGCGGATCGGCACGAACAGGCATTTGCCGGCGCGTGCCAGCAAGGTGTGCGCGAGGTTGTAGGTGGCAGCGGGAAGAAATGCCGGCAACCGCGCGATTTCCTGTTCGCGATAAAAATGCTCTTCCATGACATAACGGTAGCAGTCCTGCGCGCCCTTGGTTAAGCATTTTTCAGGCGTGCGCCGGTTCATGCATCCAGCGCAAGCCTGAATGCCCCGTCCTTGAGGCAAAATAGCCGGGCAATGAATACGAGCGGCAATTGCCCTGAAGATCCCACGCCATGACCGACATCCACGCCGTCCGTACACCGAGCCTGATTTTCGATACCCATCTGGAACGCTTCGAGCGCGACGTCATCGAGGCCTCGCACACGCGCCCCATTCTGGTCGACTTCTGGGCCGACTGGTGCCCGCCCTGCCGCGCGCTGACGCCGGTGCTGGAGCGCGTCATCGCGCATCACGCCGGCAGGATCCGCATGGCCAAGGTCGAGGTCGACGAAGGCGCCAACATGAAGCTTGCCGGCCGCTACGGCCTGCGCGGTTTCCCCACCGTGCTGCTGTTCGTCAAAGGCGAAATCGTCGGGCGCTTTGCCAGCGCCAAGCCGGAACACTGGGTGCGCGAGTTCATCGCTGAGCACACCGATATTGAATAGACCACTGTGGGTACTCGATACCAACATCGCGCTCGATATCTTTCATTTCGACGATGCCGTGACGCGCCCGCTGGCGCGCGCGCTGGCAGCGGGCGCGATCCGCTGCGCGGCGAGTCCGGCCACGCTGGCGGAATGGCGGCGCGTGCTCGCTTATCCGGAATTCGGGCTCGATGCCGCGGCGCAAGCGGCGCTGGATGCGCGTTACACCGCGTGCGTGACGCTGACCGCCGACCCTGATGAGCGTGCCGGCCTGCCCCACAAGGGGACGCCGATCCGCTACGGGCTGAAGCCCGTATGGAGTCGTATGCCGCGCTGCAGCGACCCCGACGACCAGAAATTCATCGAACTGGCCGCCGCAGCCCACGCGCAGGGTCTGGTCAGCAAGGATCGCGCGGTGCTCAGGCTGCGCCGCCGCTGTGCGCCATATTTCCGCATCATGAGCCCGGTCGAAGCG
>DASVPF010000243.1:0-2689 GCA_036382965.1 Thiobacillus sp. | reverse complement strand
CGCCAACTGCCTGGCGCAGACCGAGGCGCTGCTGAAGGGCAAGTCGCGCGCGGTGATCGAAGCTGAACTCATCGCCCAGGGCATGAGCCGCGAAGACGCGAAGGCATTGGCCCCGCACAAGGTCTTCCCCGGCAACCGCCCGAGCAACACCCTGCTCTACCAGAAACTCGACCCGCATACGCTGGGCATGCTGATCGCGCTCTACGAGCACAAGGTGTTCGTGCAGGGCGTGATCTGGCAGATCAACAGCTTCGACCAGTGGGGGGTCGAACTCGGCAAGCAGTTGGCACCGCCGATCCGCGCCGCGCTGAGTTCGGTGCGCGTGATCGGCGAACACGACGGCTCCACGCAGGGGCTCATCGCCGACATCCGCCGGCGGCGCGGGCTCAGTACTTAGAGCCGGGAGCGGCGGCGTTCGCCCTTCCACACGGAAAAGGGTTCACGGCGCTAGAATGGCTGGACCAACCTCGCAGCAAAGAACATGGCAGACGATCCCCATCCCTCCCGCATAATCGGCGGCGGCATCAACACTGGCGAATCCGAACATCCCACGGTCATAACGCACATGCTGGGCATCGCCGACAGCGGCCCGGTTCGCGAGGACGCCCTGCGTTCGCGCTTCCTGTCGTTCGATCCGCTATTCGACTCCGCCTCCAATCTGGTCGCCCATCAACTGGTCCTGCGCGGCCGCACCGCGGCCGGCGATGCCCCGCCCGAGCTTCGGCAAATGGACGAGGACATGCTGCTGACCGGTCTCTATTCGTTGACGCAGGGCAACCTGACCAGCAAGCTGCCTTTGCTGGTGCAAATCAGCCCCGGCATGCTATTCAGCGACATCCCGCAGCAGCTCAATTACCGCCAGCTGATCTGGTGCGTCGCCATCGACAACGAACAATCCCTGGCGCGGGCGCTTGCCCTGCAGGATGCCGGCCTGACGTTTTGCCCCACGCTCAATCGCGCCAATGCCGTGGTGCAGGACAGCGCGTCTGCCTGGCACTATCTCGCCTGTTGCGCCGACGACACGCCGCCCGCGGTGGCGGCGCGCCTGATCGTGGAGGGCGTGCGCGACGCAAAAACCCAGGCACGCTGGCCCGGGAACGCCTGGTTCAAGGGCAGCGTCTTCTCCGGCGATACCCAGCCGGCAGACAACTCGCCGGAACAGACCGTACAACTCGATCTGCTGGCCATCGCACTGCGCCAGTCGCCCGAAACGCTGATCCAGTTCTTCCGCCTGAATCCCGAGATGACGCCGCGCCTGCTCGCCATCGCCAATTCCCAGGTCGGCGGCTTGAGCCGCCCTGCCGAATCGGCCGTCCATGCGCTGATCATGCTGGGTCCGCAACGCGCCAGCCGCGTAGCCGCGCTGCTGGCGTTGACCGGAACCCAACCCACCGAAACGACACGCCACTATGCGATGACGGCGCTCACCCGCGCCCTGTTCATGGGCAAGATCACCCGCCTGGGCGCGCCGGCCGAAAGCGCAGCCGCCGCCTTCGAAATCGGCCTGCTGTCGACGGCCACCCATGCGCTGTCGCTACCGGTGGACGCGCTCATCCGCAAACTGGGCTTGTCGGCGACCAGTGCACGCGCATTGGGTGCGCACCCCTCGCCCGAGGGCGACATCCTGCAGCTGGCGTGCGCCTGCGAAAACAACGACGTCGAAACCCTGGCCGCGTACGCGCAGAAGCTGGAGATTCCGCTGCACCAGCTTTCCGTGGCCTATCTGGATGCACTGATCGCAGCGTCGGCGCTCGACGCAGCCCTGCACTGACAGCGTAATTCCAATTCAAAATCAAAAATGGCGCGAAGCCGAGCCGCAGACAGTGCTTCAGCACGGCAAGGCGAGAGCGACAAAGCAAGTTTTTATTTTGAGTTGGAATAAAATGGCGGTTTTTGTCTGCGCGCCCCGCCCATGCATCCCACCCTGGTTTTCGACATTGAAACGATCCCCGACCTCGCCGGGTTCGCCGCCGTCAACGGCATAGACGAAGCCTCACTGCCGCAGGCGGAACTCGCCGAAATGGCGCTGCTCGCCCGCCGCCAGAAAACCGGCAGCGACTTCATGCCGCATCACCTGCAACGCATCGTCGCCATTTCCTGCGTGCTCAGAAGCGGCGACCAGCTCAAGGTCTGGTCGCTGGGCGAGCCCGGCAGCAGCGAGGCCGAGTTGATCCAGCGCTTCTACGACGGCATCGAACGCTATATCCCGCAGCTGGTGTCATGGAACGGCGGCGGCTTCGACCTGCCGGTGCTGCACTACCGCAGCCTGATCCACGGCGTGGCGGCAGCGCGTTACTGGGATTGGGGCGACGACGACAAGGAGTTCAAGTGGAACAACTATCTGGGGCGCTACCACACCCGGCATCTCGACTTGATGGACGTGCTGGCGATGTACCAGCCGCGTGCCAACGCGCCGCTCGACCAGATGGCGAAGCTGTGCGGCTTTCCCGGCAAGCTGGGAATGGACGGCTCGAAGGTGCTGGATGCCTTCCAGAACGGCGAGATAGACGCCATCCGCAACTACTGCGAAACCGACGTGATGAACACCTGGCTGGTCTACCTGCGCTTCCAGAAGATGCGCGGCACGCTATCTGAAGCGGCCTATGCCACCGAGATCGAACTTGCACGCAGCACCGTGGCCGATCACGCCGCACCGCACTGGCACGAATTCCTGTCAGCCTGGAAGTAA
>DASVPF010000242.1:0-2014 GCA_036382965.1 Thiobacillus sp. | reverse complement strand
TGCGCCCAGACGAAAGTCCGCGCCTGCGGATAGGCATTCAGGACGGCGCACAGCGCGGCATCGGGGAAGGGATAAAGCTGCTCCACCCGCAGCAGCGCGATGCCGTCCAAGCCGCGCGCTTCGCGTGCCGCCTCGAGGTCGAACCACACGCGCCCGCTGCACGCCACCACGCGCGTCGCCTGGCGCGGCGCGCGCGGATCGTCGATGACCGGGAGAAAGGCGCCCCCGGCGAGATCCGCCAGCGACGAGATGGACGCCGGATGGCGCAGCAGGCTCTTGGGGCTCATGATCACCAGCGGTTTTCTCAGCGGCCGCACGATCTGCCGCCGCAGCAGGTGAAACAGCTGCGCCGGCAGGGTCGGCACGCAGACCTGGATGTTGTCCTGCGCGCACAATTGCAGGTAGCGCTCGAGGCGCGCGGAGGAATGCTCCGGTCCCTGCCCCTCGAAACCGTGCGGCAGCAGCAGCGTCAGCCCGCACAACTTCCCCCATTTGGCTTCGCCGCTGGTGATGAACTGGTCGATCACCACCTGGGCGCCGTTGGCGAAGTCGCCGAACTGCGCCTCCCACACCACCAGCGTATCGGGATCGGCAGTGGCGTAACCGTATTCGAACGCCAGCACGGCCTCTTCCGACAGCAGCGAATCGATGATGGTGAAATTGCCCTGCCGCTCGTTGACGTGTTCGAGCGGGATGTACACGCCGCTCTGGCGGCGCTCGCGTTTCTGGTCATGCCACACAGCGTGGCGGTGGAAGAAGGTACCGCGCGCCGAATCCTGCCCCGACACGCGCACGTTGAATTCCGCATCGAGCAGACTGGCATATGCCAGGTGCTCGGCGTAGCCCCAGTCCAGCGGCAGTTCGCCCGCGTGCATCCGGCGGCGGTCGTCCAGCACCTTCTGCACCCGCGGATGCAGTTCGATCTCGTGCTGCAGGGTGGTGATGCGCTCGCCCAGAACATCCAGGCGCGCGGCGGGCACCGCGGTCGCCACCTCGGCCGGGCTGCCCTTGAAACGGCTCCAGTCGGTGCCGAACGCCTGCCTGAAATCAGACAGCGCGGGCGGGCTCAGGGATTCGCCGTGCTCCAGTTTTCCGCGGCACACATCGACCATGTCGTCGGCCTGCGCCTGCGTCAGCACACCCTCGTCCACCAGCCGCTGCGCATACAGCACGCGCGTGCTGGGGTGCGCCTGGATGCGGCGGTACATCAGCGGCTGGGTGGCGAGCGGTTCGTCCTGCTCGTTGTGGCCGTGGCGACGATAGCACACCAGGTCGATGAAGCAGTTCTTGTGGAAGGTGTAGCGGAAGTCGACCGCGGTCTGCACCGCGAACGCGACCGCCTCGGGGTCGTCGCCGTTGACGTGCAGCACCGGCGCCTCGACCATCTTGGCGACGTCGGTGCAGTACAGCGTCGAGCGCACGTCGCGCGGATCGGAGGTGGTGAATCCGATCTGGTTGTTGATGACGATGTGGATCGCGCCGCCGTTGCGGAAGCCGCGCGTCTGCGACATGTTGAGGCTTTCCATTACCACGCCCTGCCCCGACAGCGCGGCGTCGCCGTGCAGGATCACCGGCACCACCTCGTAGCCGAGGACGTCGCCGCGCCGATCCTGGCGCGCGCGCACCGATCCGCGCACTACCGGATGGATGATTTCGAGATGCGAGGGATTGAACGCCAGCGCCAGATGCACCGGGCCGTGCTCAGTCGCGATGTCGGTGGAAAAGCCCTGGTGGTATTTGACGTCGCCCGACAGCGGAATATCGGGGTCGCCAGGATTTGAAACATCGTGGCGGGGCTCTTCGTACAGGCTTTCCAGCGAGCGGCCCATGATGTTGGCCCGCACGTTGATGCGCCCGCGATGCGCCATGCCCCTCACGATTTCCCTGGCGCCATGACGGGCGCAGCGCGCGATCACCTGGTCGAGCAGCGGAATCAGGCTCTCGCCGCCTTCGAGCGAGAAACGCTTCTGTCCGACACGGCGCGTATGCAGGAATTTTTCCAGCGTCTCGGCAT
>DASVPF010000241.1:0-9385 GCA_036382965.1 Thiobacillus sp. | reverse complement strand
CGACGAAGCCGACCGCATGCTCGACATGGGCTTCATGCCCGATCTCAAGCGCATCGTCGCGCTGCTGCCGGCACAGCGAGTGAACATGATGTTCTCGGCCACCTTCCCGGAAGAAATCCGCAGGCTCGCCGACAGCATTCTCAACAGCCCGACCTTCATCGAAGTCGCGCGCAACGAAACGGCGGTCACGGTCACGCAGGTGGTGCATCCGGTGCACCACGAGCGCAAGCGGCAACTGCTCGCGCATCTGATCAAGAGCCGCGACCTGAGTCAGGTGCTGGTGTTCACGGGAACGAAACTGGGCTGCAACCGGCTGGCCAACGAACTCAACAAGCTGGGGATCCATGCCGACGCCATCCACGGCGACAAGACCCAGCAGGAGCGCATCAAGGCGCTCGACGCCTTCAAGGCCGGCACCATCCGCGTGCTGGTCGCCACCGACGTCGCCGCGCGCGGACTCGACATCGAGGCGCTGCCCTTCGTCGTCAACTACGACTTGCCGCACAACGCCGAGGACTATGTGCACCGCATCGGCCGCACCGGCCGCGCCGGCGCACTCGGCGAGGCGATCTCGCTGGTGAGCGAGGCGGAAACGCGCTACCTCAGGGACATCGAAAAGCTGATCGGCAGCAGCATCGAGGCGGTGATCGTTCCCGGTTTCGAGCCGGGCGCGGCCGACGTGCCGGCCTACCAGTCGCGCCCGCCGCGCCAGTCCGATCGGCATGGCGACCGCCATGCCGAGCGTTCGGCCGAGCGCAGTGCCCCGCGTGCCAAACCGGCGGCGCCGCGCGATACGCTGTTCGATGCGCCGTACGTGCCGAGCGATGCGTCGCCTGCCGAAAGTCCGCCCGCCCTGGTGCGCCCGGCATCCAGGAAACAGGTGGCGGCGCTGTTTCGCAGCCCGGTCAAGCCCGATTCCGCCGGCCAGTGAGCTGGGAAATCCTGCTGCTGGGAATGTTCGGCGCAGTCGGCTGGTACTGGTACGCCGGCATGCAGGTGCGCGAACAGGCGGTTGCGGTAGGCCGCCGTGCCTGCGCGGACGCCGGCCTGCAGTTTCTCGATGATAGCGTTGCCCTAAGCCGGACTCGCTTTGCGCGCAACGGCCACGGCCAGTTGCAGTTCCAGCGCGATTACCGCTTCGAGTTTTCCGACACCGGCGACAATCGCCGCCCCGGCGTCGTCCGCATGCTGGGCGACCGCGTTGAGTGGGTGAGCCTGGACGGGGAGTGGCAGCCGGGGCGGGTGGCCAGCGTGACCCGCTTGATGGACTGAGGTAGGAGCGGCGTCCACGCCGCGATTTTTTCCTTTCCACGGAAGATCGCGCCGTGACGGCGCTCCTGCGTTATTCACTCCTGCTCGATTTCCAGCATCGCCAGACTGATCTGCTGCCCCGGGTCGGCCTCCCACTCCGCCCAGTCCGGTTCAAACATGGCCAGAGAGAAGCGAAGTCCGCTACCACCACTTCTCGAAAATGATGCGGTTCATCGGCACCCCCAGATCGTGCAGCAGGGTGCTCATGTCCTCGACCATGCCCCGCGGGCCGCACAGGTAATACAGGGTGTCGTCCGGCACGTCGAGCGCATGCAGCTTGACCGGATCGATGCGGCCGGTGAGGCCGTGCCAGTGGGCATCGGGCTGGGTGACGGTGATGCTCAGGTGCAGGTTGTCGTGCGCATGGACGGCGGCGTCGAGCTCGTCGCGGAACAGGATTTCGCGGCTGTCCGACACGCTGTAGACCAGATGCACGCGGGTTCCCAGATGCGCGTCGCGCACGTGGCGGAAGATGGACAGGAGCGGCGTCACGCCCACGCCGCCGCCGATCAGCACCACGTTGTCGCTCATCTCCGGCAGGAAAACAAACGGCCCCTGGCCTTGGCTTACGCGCACGCGGTCGCCGACCGCGGCGCGCTCGTGCGCCCAGCGCGCCACCGGGTGTCGCGCACTCGCCTTGATCGCCAGTTCGATCTCGCCCGTATGGATCGGCGAGGTGATGATGGAATAGCCCGCGGTGTGCATCGCACCGTCGATTTCGATGCCGAGATCGACCCACTGTCCCGGCAGAAAACGGAAGCCCGCATCGGGGATGGCAAGGCGCAGGACGCGGATGCTGGGCGTGGCGGGAGTGATCGCAGCAATCTGCGCATCGAAGATATGCAAGGTTCAGTCCTGTTTTTTCTGGAAGGTGAGCGAGGCCGAATTGATGCAGTAGCGCATTCCGGTGGGGGCGGGGCCGTCGGGAAAGACGTGGCCCAGATGCGAGCCGCAGCGGCGGCACAGCGCCTCGACGCGCACCATGCCGTGGCTGGCGTCGGTCTTTTCCGCCACCGCGTCGGCGTTCATCGGCCGATAGAAACTCGGCCAGCCGGTGCCGGAGTCGAACTTGGCGGTGGACGAAAACAGCGGCTCGCCGCACGCGGCGCAGCGGTATTCGCCGGCCTCGTGGTGGTCCCAGTATTGCCCGGTGAATGCCGGTTCGGTGCCGTGCTCGCGCAGGATGCGGTATTGCTCGGGGGGCAGCTCGGCGCGCCATTCAGCGTCGGTTTTTGGCCTGTCGGAAGTCATGGAGTTCTCCTGGATCGCCCGCAGTTTACCCGCAGCGGGGCGCGGTATGGCCATCATGATGGCAGGGTTTGCATGACGGTTGACAGCGTCATCGCAGCGGGTTTAATCTTCGTTCAGGTATTAGACTTAGTCTAAAAACCGGATTTCATCCACCCGCTGGCCCGAATGGAGGGCGAATCGGATGGGGTGAATTGTCAAGTTATGTAAATCTCAAGGAGATCAGGTTATGCAACTCAAAGGCTCGAAAACCGAAGACCATCTGAAAGCCGCCTTTGCCGGCGAATCGCAGGCCAACCGCCGCTACCTCTATTTCGCAGCGAAGGCCGACGTGGAAGGCTACAACGACGTTGCCGCCGTGTTCCGCTCCACCGCCGAAGGCGAAACCGGCCATGCGCACGGCCACCTGGAGTACCTGGAAAAATGCGGCGACCCCGCCACCGGCATGGCGTTCGGCCCCACCGCCGACAACCTGAAGACCGCGATTGCCGGCGAAACCCACGAGTACACCGACATGTATCCGGGCATGGCTAAGGATGCGCGTGCCGAAGGTTTCGACGAGATCGCCGACTGGTTCGAAACCCTGGCCAAGGCCGAGCGTTCGCACGCCAACAAGTTCCAGAAGACCCTGGACACCCTGGGCGCGTAAGTCTGCCCATGCAAAAGTGGGTCGGGTCCGGCCCGCTTTTTCTCTTGTGTCCTTACCACGATTACTGGAGTGTGCATGAGCACCCGCGAAGGCAACCTCGAAGCGCCTACCCGTCATCCGCTCGACTGGAAAAATCCGGATTTCTACAACGAGGAGAAGCTCGGCCACGAGCTGGAGCGCATTTTCGACATCTGCCACGGCTGCCGGCGCTGCCTGCCGCTGTGCACCGCGTTTCCCACGCTGTTCGACCTGGTGGACGAATCCGAGTCGATGGAAGTGGACGGCGTCGCCAGGGCCGACTACTGGAAGGTGGTCGACCAGTGCTACCTGTGCGATCTCTGCTACATGACCAAATGCCCTTATGTGCCGCCGCATCCGTGGAACCTCGATTTTCCGCATACCATGCTGCGCGCCAAGGCGATCAAGTTCCGGAAAGGCGGCACGACTTTCCGCGACACATTGCTGTCGTCGACCGACGCGATGGGCAAGCTCGCCTCGATTCCCGTGGTGGTGCAGGTAGTCAACGCCAGCCTGAAGAGCAAGCCGGTGCGCAAGCTGGTCGACAGCGTGCTGCACATCCATCCCGACCGCGTCCTGCCCGAATACGACAGCGCGAAATTCCGCGCCACCGCGAAGCCACGCGGTGATTTCGCGGTGCAGGCCGGCGAACGCACTTCCGGCAAAGTGGCGATCTACTCGACCTGCTACGTCAACTACAACGAGCCCGGCATCGGCCACGATTTGCTGAAGCTCTTGGCGCACAACGAGATTCCCGCCGTGCTGGTGGAGAAGGAAGCCTGCTGCGGCATGCCCAAGCTGGAACTGGGCGACCTCGACGTGGTGGAGAAGCTCAAGGAAATAAACATCCCGCAGCTGGCGAAGCTTGCCCGTGACGGCTACGCGATCCTCACCCCGGTGCCCTCGTGTACGCTGATGTACAAGCAGGAACTGCCGCTGATGTTCCCGCACGATGCCGACGTGCAGGCGGTGAAGGAGGCGATGTGGGATCCGTTCGAATACCTGATGGCGCGCAACGCCGACGGCCTGCTGAAGACCGACTTCAAGACGCCGCTCGGCAAGGTGGCCTATCACGTGCCGTGCCATCAGCGCGTGCAGAACATTGGCAACAAGACGCGCGACGCGCTGCAGCTGGCCGGTGCCGCGGTGACGCTGGTCGAGCGCTGTTCCGGCCACGACGGCACCTGGGGCGTGAAGACCGAGTTTTTCGACAAGTCGATGAAGATCGGCAGGCCGGTGTTCCGCCAGATGGCGGAGCCGCAGGCGCATTATGTGAGTTCCGACTGCGCGATCGCCGCGCGCCACATCCTGCAGGGCATGGGCGAAACCACCGCGCAGAAGCAGCATCCAATCACGCTGCTGCGCATCGCCTACGGTTTGGAATAAAACCTGTTTAACCACAGAGGCACAGAGATATGTCCCGCTGGGACGGTATCCCTTGGGACACAGAGAAATCCAGGAGACATCACGCTGCCTGTCGCAATATTTGGTTTTTCCTCTGTGGTGAAAGGTCTTGAATCAACGACATTGTGCAAGGAGCAAAACATGCCGCAGATCACCCGTGACAGCCTGATGACGCTGGAAGCGTATTCGCAAGTCCGCCCGGCGATGCGCGCCGCGATCATCGCCCACAAGAAGAATCGCATGGTCGAACTGGGAGAACACGTCGTCCTGATCTTCGAGGACGAGCGGACCATGCGCTATCAGATCCAGGAAATGCTGCGCGCCGAGCGTACCTTCGAGGATGCCGGCATCCAGGACGAGCTCGACGCATACAACCCGCTGGTGCCGGACGGCACCAACTGGAAGGCGACCATGATGATCCAGTACTCCGACCCGGATGAACGCAAGCTCGCGCTGGCCCGCTTGAAGGGCATCGAGGATCGCGTGTGGGTGCAGGTGGCCGATCAGCCGAAAGCGTTTGCCATCGCCGACGAAGATCTGGAGCGCGAGACCGAGGAAAAAACCTCGTCGGTGCACTTCCTGCGTTTCGAGCTCGACGCCACCTCGATCGCGGCGGCCAAGGCCGGCAGCACGATCCGCATGGGCATCGATCTCGCTGCCCATCCGGTGGAAGCCATGACGCTGGCGGAGAATACCCGCGCAGCACTGGCGATCGATTTGGCCTAAAGTAATGTCAGGCGGTTAGAAACCACGGCAACAGCGCACCGCCTTTTCCCAGGAGGGGTGATGCTGGATAAATTGCTGATTCATCAGGTGCGGCGGCGGGTGGAGGCATCCGGTTTGCCGTTGGCGGTCGAGTTGTGGAATGGCGAGCAGGTCGGGATGAAAGAGGCCGACGTGCGGGTGCGCCTGCATCAAACAGCCAGCCTCAGGGCCATGGCCGACCCCAGCCTCGGCGTACTGGCGCGGGCCTATGTCGAGGGCGGACTCGATCTGGATGGCGACATTCGCGACATCCTGGCCTTGGGCGACCGCCTGTGCAACGCAGGCGACTGCATGCCGAAAACCGGATCGAACGGCTGGAAGTGGTGGCGCCACACGCGCACCAACGACCGCAAGAACATCCAGTATCACTACGACGTGTCCAACGACTTCTACGGCCTGTGGCTGGATGCGCGGCGGGTCTATTCGTGCGCCTATTTCAAGACCCCGGACATGAGCCTCGACGCCGCGCAGGAAGCCAAGCTCGACCACATCTGCCGCAAGCTCGATCTCCAGCCCGGCGAACAGTTTCTCGACATCGGCTGCGGCTGGGGCGGCCTGATCCTGCATGCGGCGGAACGCTACGGCGTGCGTGCGCTGGGCATCACCCTGTCGGACGACCAGCATGCCTATGTCAGCCAGCAAATCGAAGCACACGGGCTGACCGGCCGGGTCGAGGTGCGCAGGATGGATTATCGCGATGTGCCGGAACCGGGCGGCTACGACAAGATCGCCAGCGTGGGGATGTTCGAGCACGTCGGCCGCGCGAATCTCGCCGCCTATTTCGACAAGATCGCCACGCTATTGAAGCCGGGCGGGCTGGTGCTCAACCACGGCATCACCACGGCCGAACCGGAGGCCAGCGGCCTCGGCAGCGGTATTGCCGAGTTCATCCAGGACTATGTATTTCCGGGTGGCGAACTGGTGCACGCCTCCGACGTGCTGCGCGCCGCCTCGACCAGCGGCCTCGAGTGCCTGGACGCCGAAAACCTGCGCCCGCATTACGGCAAAACCCTGTGGCACTGGGTGACCCGGCTGGAGCAGCACGCCGACGCGGCGCGGCGCCTGATCGGCGAGCAGAAATACCGCATCTGGCGCATCTACATGGGCGGTTCCGCCTATGCCTTCGACCATGGCTGGATGGAACTGTGGCAGGTGCTGGCGGGCAAAGGCGTGGATGGCCGCCAGCCGAATTATCCGTTCAAGCGGGATTTCATCTATCGCAGCGAGTGAACCGCTGCCTGATCGGCCGGGCAGGCTGGCAAGGACAGACAGATTTGAACGCCTGGCGCGCACAGGCCGTCCATCTCCTTCAGGGTACGGCTGAATGCCGCATTCTCAGGCGCCAGGCGCGCAGCGCAGCGTGCGGCTTCCCGGGCTGGCTGGATGCAGTGGCCGGCAGCCAGGGCATAAGCCAGATTGTTCCAGGCAACGGCTGCATCCGCCTGCACGTGCAGGGCGCGGCGGAAGGCCGTTTCGGCCTGCACAGCGCGATCCAGGGCGTATTCGGTGTTGCCCAGGCCCAGCCAGGCAAGCGTGTTGTCCGGCCAGCGTTCGGTCGCTGCCCGATACGCGGCGCGGGCCTCCTGCTTTTTCCCCAGGGTCTCCAGGGCGATCGCCGCTTCCAGGTAAGGTTCCGGCCTGGCATGTGCCGGCAAGGAACCGGGGGCGAGCACGACGATGCCCCATCGCGCCGAGCGGTCCCAGGTATTCAGAAATACCGCGAAGGGCGTGACATGCCTGGGTTCGGTGCCGGAGCGCAGGATCAGTTCCTGCTGCGCCAGGTCGTAGCCGATCGCCACTGCATAATGCCAGCGCGGCAGCCAGTCCAGTCCCGGATTTTGCAGCACCAGCACCGGATGGCCCGCTGCAATTTCGGCCAGCAGGGCATCGAGCGTGGGCTCGATCGCTACCGCCAGCAGCCCCTGCCGGCGTACGGTAGCGACGATTTCCAGTTGCAGGCTGCCCTCGCGTGCCGGCAGATACACCTGGGGAACGAGTGCCTCGGGGGTGATCGCCACGCCATTCGCATTCAGCACCGTAGCCAGGGCAGCGGGGCCGCACTGATAACGTTGCTGGGGGAAGAAGGGGGTGTCGGCCAGTTCCACCCTGGCCGGAACTCCGGCAATCGGTGCTTCCGTGAGTGGTGTCTGGTGGGCGCAGCCGGCAAGCAGCGCCACGCAAACGCAAACGCCCGCCAGGAGAGGTTTCATCGAACGACGCACTTGATTGAATGTAGGTTCATGGATCGCGCCCAACAGGCAGGGCGCGTCTCCTGACTTAACCGTAGCAGAGCCTGATGCGGTCGCGCGGTGCCCCGCGCAAGTATGGTTTGTTCTGCTATACCGCTGCCTTGCGCGCTCATCGGGGATTCTATCAACGGCATCCTGTGGGCCAGGAAGGCTTGCGTCCCGGACGTGCCTCGCGCAAGAACTTGATTGCGGAAAGATAAACGGCGCTTCATTGACAAGGCCCCATGCGCGAACTAGAAAAAAACGTGGCTCTTTAAGGAGCCGTGGGTAGCGGAAATCCGCTATCCGGTGAGGCGTGTCAAGGAGGGTACAGACCATGAAGACCTCGAAGACAATTGCAGTGACCGGTTTATTGATTTTCGCTGTACTGGCATCGTCCTGCGGCACCGTCACGGGTGCGGCGGTAGGCGCGGGGGCTGGGGCGGCTATCGGTGCAGGTACGGGCTACGGCGCCAAGAAAGGCGCGCTGGTCGGTACCGGCGTCGGCGCGGCAGCGGGCGCCATTTATGACATTACCAAATGACGGAGGCTGCGATGAAGAACGGGATACGGATAGCGGTAATGGCGGGCGGTCTCATGACGTCGGGTGGCGCTGCCCTCGGAGCGGACAAGTCGGCCGACTGCACCAAAGCCGGTGCGCCGGAAATGGTCGAAGGCCAGGTCACCGCGGTGGATGCGGGCCAGGGCAAGCTCACCTTGCGCGCAAGCGATGGCGGCATGCATGAATTTCAGGCTTCGAAGGAAACGCTCGACGATTACAAGGTTGGGGATCCCATCAAGGCGAAGCTGAGAATGGGCCCCAAGTGCTAGCGGCATGGACGGATAGGCAATCGGAGTCCGCTTGCGGCGGCGCGAAATAGTCATTCGCGTGGGAGACCGGGAACGGCCGTCTTTCTTGCCGACACCCTTGTAGTCGTGCATCTGCTTTTCGTCGCCTTCGTCATGGCGGGCGGCTTCCTGCTGGTGCGCTGGCCCAAGCTGGTCTGGCTGCACGTGCCTGCCGCTGCATGGGGTGCGTTCATCGAATTCAGCGGGGGGATTTGTCCGCTCACGCCGCTGGAGAATCACCTGCGTGCGCTCGATGGCAGCAGTGCATACAGCGGCGGGTTCGTCGAACATTACCTGTTGCCGATCCTGTATCCCGAGAATCTGAGTTTTTCGATCCAGCAGGCACTGGGCGGGGCGGTGGTGGCGGTCAACCTGGCGGCGTATGCGCTGGCTTACCGGGCTTTGCGACGCAAGTCGGTCGAGTCGATCGTGACGGCGGGCCCGACAGGCCTCAATCCGCGAAACGATCCAGCCCCTGGTCTGCGTGGGATAGCGGGTCTTCCTGCGGTTCCAGGTGCGTGGTGATGTGGGCGTGGGGCACGGCCTGGCGGATGTCGGCTTCGATGCGCTCCGACCAGTCGTGCCCGTGCTGGACCGTCCACGCGCCCGGCACCAGAAGGTGGAAGGTGACGAAAGCGCGGCTGCCGGCCTGGCGCGTGCGCAGGGCATGGAACTCCAGGCCCTGCTGGCGATACTCTCCCAGCACCTTTTCGATCGCCTTCAGTTCCTCATCCGGGATGGACACATCCATCAGGCCCGCAGCGGAGCGCTGCAGCAGTTGCCACCCGGTCCACACGATATTCAGGGCCACCAGGATGGCGATCACCGGGTCGAGCCAGAGCCAGCCCGTCGCCCACACCAGCCCGACCCCGGCGATGACCCCTACCGACGTCCAGACGTCGGTGAGCAGGTG